>SKYL01000327.1 GCA_007127935.1 Halorhodospira sp.
AGACCGAGGATCAGGCCTTCATGCTGGTCTCCAGCGTGCGGGACCGGAAGTACCTCGAGGCCCTGCGCCAGTCCGGTGTGCTGGCGATCCTGCCCAAACCGTTCGGCGCCGACGATCTGCAGTGCGCGATCCGCGCCACCCTCGATTTCGTTTCCGGCCAAGAGTTGGATCTGGATTACTTCGATATCACCACGTTGCGCATTCTCCTGGTGGACGACAGCCGAACCGCCCGCAAGCATATTCGCCGGGTACTCGAACGGATTGGCGCCAACCACTTCACCGAGGCGGAGAACGGCTGGGAGGCCACCGAGATTCTGCGTCAGCAGACGTTCGACTTGGTGGTCACCGACTACAATATGCCCGAGATGGACGGCCGGGAGTTGACGGAATTCATCCGGGGCAACGCGGCATTCTCCCATCTGCCGATCTTGATGGTGAGTTCCGAGGACAACCAGACCTATCTGAACCACATCACCCAAGCGGGCGTCGACGCCATCTGCGAGAAGCCGTTCGATCCGGTGAGCGCCAAGGAGATGCTGCACCGCCTGTTGGGCTGAGCCGGTCGACGGGACCGTTACCGATCGTGTTCCCAAACGTCCGCCGCGAGGGCGGCGGTGAGGGTCCGGCTGGGGCGGCCCAGGTGGTAGCCCTGGGCGTAATCCGCGCCGAGGCGGCGGACGGCCTCCATGACTTTGGGGTCTTCCACATGCTCCGCCACCGTCTTGATACCCAACCCGCGGGCGAGGGTGATCATGCTTTCGATCATCGCGCAATCCCGCGGGTCGTCGAGCATGTTGCGGACGAAGTCGCCCTCGATCTTCAAGTAATCGATGGGCAGCCGCTTGATGTAGTGGAACGACGAGAAGCCGGAGCCGAAGTCGTCGATGGCGAAGCGGAACCCTTCCGCCTTGAGTTCCGCGGCGAACTTCTCCAGCAGCGTCACGTTCTTCACCGTGTCGCGCTCGGTCAATTCAAAGACCACCCGCCCGGGCTCAATGCTGGCCGCGGCGGCGAACTGCCGGACCTTGGTCAGGAACTCGCCGACGATCAGCGCCTTGGGTGACATGTTGATGAATATCAACCCCTGGTAGTCCTGTTCCGCGATGGCGTGGAACGCCTTTTCCAACAACTGGTAGTCCATGCGGTGGATGATCCCCATCCCCTCGGCCACCTCGACGAACTCGCCGGCGGAGATCATCTCCTTGTTGTGCTCGATCCGCATCAAGACCTCGTGGATCGGCACCTCCCCGGTGTGAAGATCCACAATGGGCTGGAAGAACGGCACAATGCGCTGCTCTTCCAGCGCGGTGAGTACCATGTGGGACTTCTCGCCGCTCTCCCGGAAGATCTCCGCCACATCGTCCTGGCTCGGCAGGTGGATGGCGTCCTTGCCGTCGCGCTTGGTCCGGTACATGACATTGTCGGCCACGGTAAATAGCTCGCGCGCATCCTTACCGTGGTCGGGGAAGACGGCGATGCCGATGGAGCAGGTGGCGCGGATGACATGGCCGTCGGGGGCGGTGATGCTGGTGTCGGCCTCCTGAATTCGAGTCGCCACCAGCCACGCCTGCTCGCCGTCGGCCTCCGGCAGGATCAGCGTGAACTCGTCGCCGCCGTACCGGGCGACGATGTCGCCCTGACGGGTCACTTGGTGCAGGGCGTCGGCGATATGGGTGAGGAACTTGTCGCCGAAGGCGTGGCCGTAGCGGTCGTTGATGGTCTTGAAGTTGTCGAGATCGACCATCAGCACCGCGAAGTGGTCTTCATGGCGGGCCGCGCGGACCACCTCGTAGCCGAGCAATTCCCAGAAGACCCGCTGGTTGTAGAGGCCAGTGAGGGGGTCGCGGGTGGCGTAGTACTCCAGGTCCTGGGTGTAGCGGTAGATCGCCTTCACCGACCCCACCAGGTTGATCAGCGTGGTGAGGATGCTGTCGATAACCATGTGCCGGGTCGGGTCCTGGGCGATGCTTGACTGGACACCGATGCCGGCGATGCCGCCGATGCGGGGCGACTCCAGGATCAGCGACTTGGTCTGAAGCTCCAGGTTGGCATAGTCCAACGGGGGCAATTCATGGCTCGGGTCGGCAACGAAGTGCTCCACCCGCATGTCGGTGCGGCTCGAATCATCCCCCTGTTGAGCGTGAATCCGCTGATGGATGATGTCGATGAAGTTCTGCCGGTTCTCGGGGGTTGGGGTCCGGTACCAGAAGATGTCGACTTCGTAGGATTCATCGTCGGTACGGAACAAAGTGATCAGGGCGTAGGCGGGGAGGATCTCATTGATCTCCACCAGCAATTGCTGGACATACTCGCGCCAGTCCTTGACCACGTCGGAGGTGATGATGAACTTGCTCAGCAACCGGATTTCGAACTCGAGGATGTCCTTGTCCACCGCCACATGGCGCAGCCGTTCCACCAGTGCCTCCACCGGTTGGTAGACGCGGTTCAGCTCGTCGAAGCCGAAGTCGACCTGCTCCATGTCCATCCCGGTGAGATCCTTCACCGAGTTGATCTGCTCCACCTGCCGTTGCAGCGCGGCTACCGGGCGGTGGATGTGGCGCATGGCCACCGACGCGGTGAACGCCGCCGCCAGCAGCGCCAGGGCGGCGAAGATGACGAAGACCGAGATATAGCTGACGCGGGTCTCGAGGGGCACCACCCGCCGGCTTTCCCGGAAGTCCACCACCGCCAGCGGTTCGGCGGTACCGGCGGGGGTGATCGGGATCAGGTGGCGGATCTGTGGGCCCGACGTCACGGTTCGCGGCTTGCCGGTCTCCAGAGCGAGGGCCACCGCGCCGTCGAGGCGTCCTTCTCCGTCGCCGGCGACTGCGTCGCGGGTGTAGAGATTCAGTTGGACGCCCGTGCCACGGTTGTACTGGCCGGTGTGCTTCAGGTGTTCCCAGATCGGGCCGATGGCCCACCCTTCATCCATCAGGTGTTCCACCCGCCGCGCGATCTCCTCGGCGCGGGTATGGGCGGCCTCGCGGGCGCTCTCTTGCAGCAGCCGCTCATAGAGCGCGGTGGCCGCCGCCGTGGTCACCAGAAAGACCACGATGGCCCCGGCCGAGAGCGTGATGAAAACCAGCGAGCGAAGCGACTGAATCCGTGGCATAGATCAGGGTACCGGTTTTATTTTGGAATCCATGAGAAACCGCCGGCGGAGTGCCCATGGTCGCCGACGGTTCAGTATGCCTTGTCCGGCGCCGTCTTCACATGGACCGAGGACGGACTATTATTCCATAAACCTTGCATCATACATGGAAAAGGGCACCCCGTGGCCGTCACTAGCCAGCAGATTCCCCGTCATTGCGAGCGTAGCGAAGCAATCTCCACCAATAGGCGGCAACCGGATGGAGATTGCTTCGCTGCGCTCGCAATGACGGTTTGTGCAATGACGGTTTGTGCAATGACGGTTTGTGCTCGCTAGAGCGTGAACCGGTTTGCCTGTTCCTTCAGGTTCTCCGCCAGCCGCGCCAACTGTTCACTGGCCGAGGCCACCTCGTCCGCCGCCGAGGCGGTCTCGTCGGCCACCGTGGCGATGCTCTGCAGGTTGCTGTTGATCTCCTCGGCCACCTGGCTCTGCTCCTCCGATGCCGAGGCGATCTGGTCGTTCATCTCGTGGATGGTGCGGATGCCCTGACTCAGGCGCTCCAGGCTCTGCTCCACCTGCCGCGCCTCCTCGACCACCTCGGTGGCCCGGCTCTGCTCGCCCTCCATCGCCTCCACGGCACTGGCCACCCGCTCCTGCAGCTGTTCGATGATCCCCTGGATGCGGGTGGTGGATTCCTGGGTCCGGTGGGCCAGGCTGCGCACCTCCTGGGCCACCACGGCGAAGCCGCGTCCCTCCTCGCCGGCGCGGGCCGCTTCGATGGCGGCGTTCAGGGAGAGGAGGTTGGTCTGTTCGGTGATCTGGTGGATCATGCCCACCACCTCGCCGATCTCTTCCGTTTGGGCGGCCACGCTCTGGACCGCGTCTGCTGTCCCTTCGACCTCGGCGGCCAGGCTCTCGGCGCCCGCGGCATTCTGCCGGGTCTTCTGCTGGCTGGCGCGGACCTCCTCGTCGCCCCGGCGGGCCGCCTCGGCCGCCTGTTGGGTGTTGCGGGCCACCTCCGCCACCGTGGCGTTCATCTCATTCATGGCGGTGGCCACCATATCGGTCTCCTCCCGTTGCCGGTGGACGCCGTCCCGGGCCTGGACCGCCACCGCGGTCAACTCCTGGGTGGCCTGGGCCACCTCCAGTGCGGAGCGCTGCACCGCCTCCACCAGGGAGCGGATGTCGTCCTCCATGCGGTTCACCGCGTCGGTGGTGCGGCCGATCTCGTCGTTGCCCTTGACCTTCATCTTCTCCGGCGTGAGGACGCCGCCGGCAATCCGCTCGGCGACGGCACCCAGTTCATTCATCGAGGAGACGATATAGCGGGAGAGCAGTCCCGCCAGTAGCACCGCCGCCAGCACACCGAGGACGGTGCTGCCGATGATCACCCGCAGGGCACGAACCTCCTGGGTCCGGGCCTCGGTCACCAATGCTTCCCGCTGTTCATCGAGGATGCCCTCAAACGCCTTCAGCCGGTCCCGGAGATCGGCGAGGATACCAACGGTGCGCTGATGGTAGATCATCTCCGCGGCCTCATAATCACCCTGGCGCTGAAGCTCGACGATGTCCACGGCGGACTGGTGGAGTTGGGTGTGGGGGTCCTCCATGGCGTCGAAGGCGGCGCGAAAGGTGTCGCCGGCCGTAGCGTAGTAGCCAGAGTCACGGAAGGCGTAGAACCACTGTCCGAAGGCGCACTGGGTGAAGTCGAGTTGTCCGGCGAAGCGGGCGCGGGCGAGGAAGCTGCCGGCCAACTGGTTGGTCCAGTTGAGGTGATCCACCTCCCGTTGTACCACCAGCATCGCCTGGTCCATGGTGTTCATGGCTTGGCGATTGTGTTCGGCCACCCGTTGCAGAGCAATGTACGCCATCGAGGCGACAACGATCATCAGGACCACGATGATGCCGAAAGCGGCACCTAGTTTTCGGCCCAGCGGCCAGTCTGCGAGCATCCGGTACCCTCCGGTGTGGATGAGGCGCCCTTTACAATAGAGATGCCGGAGAAGACCCTGCGGGATGGGGGTGTCGTGCGGCCTTCACCGGGTGCCACTGTCAAGGATTACCCTTTTATTTTATTAATCGTGACGGCGGCAATGTGCGTTCATTAACCAATTGTGAATGTCACCGTCGTTGATACCATACATTTGTTGTGCTGAATAGAGGGGATGCCATGCGTATTGCGTTCGGATTGCTCGGCGCCGGGCTGCTTGCCGCCGCCGTGGCGTGGGCCGGAAGCGACGAGGAGCGGGCGGTGTCGGCAGGGGCCACGGCGCTCACCGCCGGCGAACTGAAGGCGCTCTACCTGGGCAATACCGTGGCCGGCGTGACCCCGGGCGGGTACCGGTTCGAGACCTTTGTCGAGGCCGACGGGACGATCCCCTCCACCGAGCGCCGGGGGGCCGGGGAGTTCAGCGTTCCCGAGGACGGCCGGGTCTGCATGCGCTTTGAGGACGTCTGGGAGGGGCGGCTGCGGTGCTGGACCTACTACCGGGTGGACGGTGAGATCCGGATGTACCGGGAGGACGGGGCGCTGTCGGGGGTTCTGGAGGCCGGTTACTGACGGGGAGCCCGATTAAGCGGTATCCGGGGAGGTGGGGGTGGCCCATCCAGGGTGTCGGCCGCCTGGACGGCGGCCGTCAAGCCTCCAGGGATGGATTCACGGCGTCCCTG
>SKYL01000157.1 GCA_007127935.1 Halorhodospira sp.
CGGAGGCGTCGGTGCCCGGGATGTCGCAGTGGAGCCACCCCTGGGTGTGGGAGATCATGCTCACCGAGTTGCCGGTGCCGCCAACCGGGAAACCGGCCTTCTGCAGCGCGTCCACCAGCGGAGCGACCTTCGACTCGTCGTCCACCATGATCTCCGCGTTGGAGCGGATGGTGAACCGGATATGGCCGTCGGCGTACTGATCGGCGATATCGCAGAGCTTGTAGATGGTGGTCAGATCCATCTGCCGCTGGGTGCCGGCGCGGACGGTCCAGATCTCCTCGCCGCTCTGGGCGACGTGGTGCAGGACGCCGGGGCGCGGCCGGTCATGCCACTTCCAGAGGCCGAAGTTGCGCCTCATGGTGGGGTGCATGTACTGGAACGGATCCGGGGTGCCGCTCTCGATGGGCGGCCGGGGTTTGCTGGCAGCTTGTGCTTCAGCCATTGTTCTTTGCTCCTCCGTTGGCGGAAGTGACGGGGGTTCAGCCGGTGGTTCCGGTCTCGGACTCCATCTGCTTACGACGGTGCCACTTCTCGGCTTCTTCGTCCCAGTCGTCGGTCAGAACGTAGGAAATGGTGCGCGGATGGCGGATCATGTTCGGGTCGACCTCCAGTCCGACACCCTCCAGGAAGTTGACCAGGCCGATGCGCTCGATCATCTCACCGACCCGCTCGTGCTCCAGCGCGTTCTCGGCGAAGAAATCGACGATCTCCTGGGCGATCTCCAGCAGCCGGTCGTAGTCCTCGTCCTTCTCCAGGCGCAGGAACGGTACGACCACGGTGCCGAACAGGTCACCGATCTTGAGGGTCCGCTTGCCGCCCACCAGGATGCTGACGCCTTTCTCCTTGCCGGGAGAGAGCGCCTTGGTCATGACGTTGATGCAGTGCATGCAGCGCACGCAACTGCGGTTGTCGATGTCCAGGGTGTCGTCGTCGTTGAGGCTCAGGGCGTTGGTGGGGCAGCGGGTGACCACGTTGTCCACCACGTACTTGCGGCCCTTGTCCTTGACGAACGCCTTGACCTCTTCCTGATCGGCCTGGATGGCGTCGCGCCAGGTGCCGATGACGGCCATATCGGCGCGCTCGATGCTGTTCATGCAGTCGTTGGCGCAACCGGAGACCTTGAACTTGAACTTGTAGGGGAGGGAAGGCCGGTGCAGGTCGTCGAGGAAGGCGTTGACCAGCATCCGGTGGATGCGCTGCTCGTTACAACAGGAGTGTTCGCAACGCGCCGCGCCGACGCAGGACATGCCGGTACGGACAGCCGGGCCGGCGCCACCGAGATCGAAGCCCATCTCGTTCATCTCGTCGAAGCACTGCTGCAGGTTCTCGGCGTCGATGCCCTGGAACATGATGTCGCCGGTCTGGCCATGCATCGCCACTAGGCCAGAGCCGTACTTGTCCCAGATGGCGCAAAGCTCGCGCAGGGTCTTGGTGTCGTAGTGCATCCCCGCCGACGGCATGATACGCACGGTGTGGAACTCGGCGGCCTCGGGGAACATGGGCTCCCCTTTGTCATTTTTGAGTTCGGTGAAACGCGGGATCACGCCGCCGCCGTAGCCGTACACGCCGACGGTGCCGCCTTTCCAATAACCCTTGCGGTCGTTGTACGAGTGCTCCAATTGGCCGAGAACGCCGCGAATCATCGGCTTCTCTTCGGCCAGCCGCTTCATGCCGGTGACGAAGCTCGGCCAGGGGCCGCTCTCTAGTTCATCGATTTTGGGTGTGTCGTAGGTCTTCTTAGCCATGGCGCTGTCTGCTCCTCGCCTGCCGCGTCTTGGCGGGATCGCCGCTCGTGGAGGGGCGTCCCCGCGGTCGAAGTATCGTGGTCAGCACATTAGCCACCACGTGGTGGGCCTTAAATATCCATTCGTGGATGTGAATAGGTTATTGGCATATCCCGTTGGGGATAGTCCGCCGCAAAACCTATAGATTCCCTTGAACTATTCGACGACGTCTTGACCGGGTATCCATCGACTTCCGCCGTAAACGCCGTCTTCACGCTTACCGCCGCTTCTGGCGCCGCGGCGGCAGAGGTTGCTATTCTGAGGCAGTATGCCGCAGCATTCTAAGCATACGCCACCATGGCTTAAGCGGGTATCCCATATTAACTACGGATCTTGTGAGGAGCCGATTTGCACGACGACAGAATCGTTGAAGTGGGCCGCCTGGAGGCCGCCTGGGGGGCGGAGTTGACCCTGCAGGAGATCGTTCGGGCCGAGGGGGCGGCGCTGCTGAGGTTGCGGATCCGCCAGGGTCGGCGGTTTACCGATGTGGAGTTGGCGCCGTCGGCGGCCCGTGAACTGGCCGGACTGCTCCAGGAGTGGGCCGAGCGGACCCCGGGAGGCGAGTGACTATGTTGTGGGAGGACGATGAACCGAAGCCGGCGCTGAGGCCCGCCGATGCGGTGGAGGTGTGCTTTCCGCTGGTGGGGCGGGTCTTGCCGTCGGATTATTGCGTGCCGCTGGCGCTGGCGTTGACCCCGCTCCTGGAGCCTGACGTCGATCCCCGCCGTACCGGCGTCCGGGTGTTGCACGTTCCGACATCGGGCAACGGCTGGTATCGTGGACGAGGCGAGGTGATCCATGTTTCCCGGCGGGTTCAGCTCGCCTTGCGGGTCCACCGTGATGCGTGTGAAGAGGTCGCCGGTTTGGCGGGTGCCGAGTTGAATCTCGAAGGGGTCGAGTTGAAGCTGGGAGCGCCGCGGGTTGCCGAATTGGTCGCGGCCGAGCCCCTCTATGCCCACCGGGTCATCGGCACGGAGGGGGAGGGAGAGGAATCATTTCTGACCGCCGCCCACCGCCGCCTCGGGGAGATGGGCGTGACGCCGCGGCGTATGCTCTGCGGACGGGAGGAGCGATTGGAAACCCCGGACGGTGTGTTGACGGTACGCAGCCTGCTCATCGACGGCATGGGCGCGGAGCCCGGATTGGCGGTCCAATCCCACGGGTTGGGAGAGGGCCGTCACTGGGGGTGCGGCCTGTTCGTCCCGCACAAAGCGGTGGCGCCGGTATGAGGGCGAAGACGCACTGGTACCGGCGGGATAGAGCGCCGGCACCGGAAGAGGTTGGGGCGGCGGCCGCCATGCGGGCGTGGCGGGCGGCCAGCCAGACGGTGCGCAATCTCTCCGAAGACGGCCCGGTGACGGATCGGGCCGGGGGGCACTTGGCGCTGGTGCAGGAGTTGTTGCTCTTCGCCGTCCAGTTCACGGACCGTCTCTGCTGGATGCAAGGTGTCGCCGCCGAAACCCGCCGCCGGCTGGTGGAGGGCATGGTTCTCCGTCTGGCCGATGGGGTCGAGGAAAACGCCGGGGTGAAGGGGGCGTCGTCCCGGTTCATCTCCCTGGCCGGAGAGCGGTTGCCCCTCTATGCCTCCATCGCCTACGAAGGAGAGGCCCCCGGGTTTCCCAGCTACAATGCGCTGGCCGCTTCCGCCTGCGAAGCGTGCGGCCATGGGCGGGATACGTGGCTGCATGCCCGTTTGGTGGAAGTGGACGGGCCAGAATTCATCGCGGAACTGCGGCCGGGATTGGTCGGCCTGCTGGAGAACCTGCATGCCGAGCATTCCGCGTGATGATGTGGTGGCCGCATATCCCGTTGGGGATATGCGCCTCACTGTTGCCATCCCTTCAGGCTGATTGTGCGACCTGTCGGGGAATGGACATGCTTGCTTACATCAGAAGAACGGTTCGCAATGCCCCGTGGACTCCGGTGCAGCATTGAGCGTTAAAGACGCACCGACCGCGGGAAAGCCAAACATCAACGGAGGTCGGTGAATGGATACGACGTATTACCAGACGGTGCGCGATCTGGAGCAGAAGGGGGTCAACCCCGAGTACATCCAGGGCTGGATGGGCGGTTACCTGCACAACCCGAAACGGGAGGAGCAGCGTGTCAACGATGCCTATGAGGCCGGCTATGCCGATGGTCAAGCGGGCGGCACCGACGGCAGTTCTTCCTGGATGGGCAACGCCTGATCACCAGTGAGAAAAGACCCACCGGCACATCTCATCGGACCCGCGGGCCGGACCACTTCGGCCCACGGGTCCGATCGTGCCGGACATCCCTATTTTAAAGAGGAGATCACCCATGCCGAATCATGACCAGGAACTGGACGCCACCGGGCTGAACTGCCCGTTGCCGATCCTCAAAGCGAAGAAGACCCTCGCCACGATGAACGCCGGTGAGGTCTTGTACATCATGGCCACGGATCCTGGTTCGGTGAAGGACTTTGAATCGTTTAGCAAGCAGACCGGTCATGCGCTGCTTGAGCAGAAAGAAGAGGGTGGCAAGTACCACTTCTGGCTCAAGCGGGCTTAGCCGGCATTTGTTACTGCCGAGGAGGAGGAGAAAATAAAATGAAAAAAACAATGATGAAAGCAGGACTTTTGGCGGGGTTGCTGGCCGGTGGCATGACCGCGGCCACGGCCCAGGCGCCGGATGCAGAGATGTTGGCATTCACCTGCCTCGGTTGTCACGGACCGGGTGGGCAGAGCGTCGGGCCCGCCACCCCGACCATCGCCGGGATGCCCCGTGGGGCATTCATTTTGGCCATGGAGGGTTACCGTGACGGCGATCTGCCCGGCACGGTGATGGATCGCCACGGCGGCGGCTATACCCCGGAGGAGATCCGTAAGATGGCGGACTTCTTTGCCGAGCAGCCGTACCGCCCGGCCAAGCAGGACTACGATGCCGCTTTGGCGGCCCGCGGTGCCGAGGTCCATGAGGCCCACTGTGCCGGTTGCCATGAAAACAACGGCGCCGCCTTCGAGGACGACCTGCCCCGGATCGCCGGGCAGTGGATCCCCTATCTCGAGTACACCATGATCGACTACTTCCGGTACGGGCGGCCGATTCCGCGTGGCAAGGGCGGACGGCTGCGGGACTTCGCCGAGGAGCGCAACCGGGAACAGATGGCGGAGGATATCCGCGCCCTGGCGCACTTCTACGGCAGTCAACAAGATCCCGCGCTTTATAAGTAAGCGGCGGAATATAAAAAGATCGTTACCGGTTACGGAGGAGACAGACAATGGCAGGCATGACTCGCCGAAACTTTTTGAAGGCGGCCGGCCTCACCGGCATGGCCACAGGGATCTCGTTGACCGCCGGCATGACCCAGGCGCGCTCCGGCGGCAAGGTCGTGGTGGTCGGCGGCGGCACCGGCGGCGCCACCGCCGCCCGCTATCTGAAGCACTACAACCCCAACCTCGACGTGACGCTGATCAGCAACGAAAAGACCCACTACACCTGTTATTTCAGTAACCTGGTGATCGGTGGGGTGAGCAGCCTGGACAGCATCGGTCACGGTTACGACGGCCTGCGCGCCGCCGGTGTCAAAGTGGTCTACGACACGGCCACCGGCATCGACGGCAATGCACGGCAGGTGAGTACGGCCAGTGGTACGAAGTACGGCTACGACCGCTGCATCGTCTCGCCCGGCATCGACTTCCAGTGGGGCGCCATCGACGGCTACGATCAGGCGGCCACCGAGGCGATGCCCCACGCCTGGAAGGCCGGTCCCGGCACCACCGGGCTGCTTCGCAAGCAGTTGGAAGCGATGCCCGACGGCGGCACCGTGGTCATCGCGCCGCCCCCCAACCCGTTCCGGTGCCCGCCCGGGCCGTACGAGCGGACGTGTCTCATCGCCAACTACCTCAAGGAGAACAAGCCCCGTTCCAAGGTGCTGGTGATCGACGCCAAGGATGCGTTCTCCAAGCAGGGCCTGTTCCAGCAGGCGTGGGATCGCTTCTATAACGGCATGATCGAGTGGCTCCCGGCCGCAGAGACGGCGGGCGGCGTGCGCGCGGTCGATCCGAAGAACATGAAGGTACTCACCGAGTTCGACGAGATCGACGCCGCCGTGGCCAACATCATTCCGCCGCAGAAAGCCGGGAAGATCGCCCAGGACTCCGGGTTGGTCGACAGCTCCGGCTGGTGTCCGGTGATGCAGGCGACCTTCGAGTCTCGTATCGTCGAAAACGTGCACGTTATCGGCGACGCCTGTATCGCCAGCCCGATGCCGAAGTCGGGGTACGCGGCCAGCTCGCAGGCCAAGGTGGTCGCGGCGGCCGTGGCGGCCAAGCTCGAGGGCCGGGAGCCGCCGCGTCCGTCGTACGTCAACACCTGCTACAGCTTCGGCCGGCCCGATCACGCCTTCTCGGTGGCGGCGGTCTACCGGCTCGAGGGCCGGGGAGACGACGCCAACATCGGGGTGGTCTCCAGTGGTTTGTCGCCGGCGGATGCCCCGGACGAGTACTTCCAGCGCGAGGTGCTCTACGCGGAGAGCTGGTACAACAACCTGATTGCCGAGATCTTCGGCTAAACCGATGGACCACGGCGGCCGGTGGGCGGGCGAGACCCCGCCCACCGGCACCCTTCCGCCGATGGTGCAGATCACAATGGAATCGAGCCTTGGCGGGGGTAGGTCATTGACGACCGGCCCCTACAGAGCAGCATGAGGGAGCGGTTAATGAGTCTGATCAAAGGGTTGTGGGATCGTTTGGCGGCCCGTTCCGTGCGTTTCGCCGTATTGACCGTCGCCTTCATCGGCATTGTGGTCGGCGTATTGGGTACGGTGACGTTCAACGCCGCATTGGAGTACACCAACACGACTGAATTCTGCACGTCGTGCCACACCATGGAGTGGCCGGCGGAAGAGTGGCGCAAGAGCGACCACTACATGAATGCATCGGGCAAACGGATCGGGTGTTCCGATTGCCACGTCCCCAACGAATTCTTCCCGAAGATGGTGGCCAAGGTGAGGGCCTCGTCCGATGTCTGGCATCAGATGATGGGTACCATCGATACACGGGAAAAGTATGATGCACGAAGGGAATACTTGGGCGAGAAGGTTCACGACTGGATGCGCCGGACCGACTCCCGTACGTGCCGCGCTTGTCACGAATGGACCGCCATGGATCTGGAGGCCCAGAGCCGCAGGGGCCGCAATCAGCACGAGCAGGCCATAGAGAGCGGGGAGACGTGTATCGAGTGCCACACCGGGGTCGCGCACGAGCCACCGGAACCCGATTTCGGTTTCTGACCGATCTTTTGGCGGTGGCGCTGCTGGCCGTGTTGGCCGGTTGCGCCGCCGTGGATCGGCAACCGGCGGAGTTTGAACGCGGCGCCGAGGCCGATGGCGCCATGGTGGCGGTGGCCCACCCGTTGGCCGCCGAGGCGGGGCGGGAGATGCTGGAGGCCGGCGGCAGCGCCGCAGATGCCGCCATCGCTGCGCAATTGGTTCTGAATCTGGTGGAGCCGCAGTCCAGCGGCATTGGCGGCGGCGGGTTTGCCCTCCATTACCATGGGGACGACGGCGGCATCACCGCCTACGATGGTCGAGAGACCGCGCCCGCGGAGATCGGCCCCGAACTTTTTCTTGACGACGACGGTGGACCGGTGGGTTACCGGGAGGCCGTGGTGGGCGGCCGGTCGGTGGGGGTGCCCGGCCTGTTGCGTATGCTGGAGGTGTTGCACGCCGACCACGGCGTCCTGCCGTGGGAGGATCTGTTTCAGCCCGCCATCCATCTCGCCCGGGACGGTTTCACGGTGACCCCCCGCCTGCACGGGATGATCGCCGGCGACCCTTGGCTGGCCGACCAACCGGACACCCGTGCTTACTTCTTCACGGCCGATGGCGCGCCGCTGCCGGTAGGGCACCGGCTCCGTAATCCGGAGTTTGCCGAGGTTCTGCAACAGGTCGCCGAGGGCGGCGTGGACCGCTTCTACCACGGCGCCATCGCCGAATCGATCGTCTCCACGGTTCGCCACGCCGAAGGGAATCCGGGGCTTCTCCACCCGGATGACCTGGCGGCCTACCGGGCCGTGCGGCGGGCGCCGGTCTGCCGCCCGTACCGCGGCCATACCGTCTGCGGTATGCCGCCCCCCACCAGCGGCGGCGTGGCCGTCTTGCAGATCCTCGGCATCCTGGAGCACTTCGACTCCGATGTGTTGGACCCCCGCACGGTGGACGGCGCGCACCTCCTGGCCGAGGTCTCCCGGCTTGCCTTCGCCGATCGCGAGCGGTTTCTCGCCGACCCGGATTTCTCCCCGGTCCCGGTGGCGGCGCTGCTCGATCCCGACTACCTCGCCGGACGCGCTGGCTGCGTCGATCCCGAAAGGAGCATGGGGGAGGCGTGGCCGGGGCTTCCGGCCTGGCTCATCGGTGCGCCGGATCACCGGGAAGTCGCTGCCACCAGCCACCTCTCGGTGGTCGATTTCGATGGCAACGCGGTCTCCATGACCACTTCCATCGAACAGGCGTTTGGATCACGGCTGATGGTCCATGGATTCCTGCTGAACAACCAGTTGACCGACTTTTCCTTCCGCCCGGAGGACGAAGAGGGGCGTCCGGTGGCCAACCGCCCCGAACCGGGGAAGCGGCCGCGTAGCTCCATGGCTCCCATGCTGATCCTGGACGAGGAGGGCGCGTTCCGGGCGGTGGTGGGCTCTCCGGGGGGACCGAGGATCATCGGTTTCGTGGCGCAACGCGTGGTGGCCCTGCTCGATGCCGGTCTCTCCATCAACGAAGCCGTCGCCATGCCAAATGTGGTCAACCGCAATGGACCAACGGAACTGGAGGAGGGGAGATCGGTCGAATCCATCGCCGATGCCCTCCGCCGGCGGGGTCATACGGTGGAAATCGTGCCGCTGACCAGCGGCCTACACGGTATCGAGGCTGTTCCCGGCAGCGGTGCGCTCCGTGGGGCGGCCGATCCCCGCCGGGAGGGCGCCGCCCTGGGGCTGCCGCCCCGGGGTCTATAGTTGGCGTGAAGACGTTGCAAAGGAAGGGAGAGATGCCACGCGGATTCCGTTTCGTCCTGTCGATCGTAGTCGGTTTGTTGCTCCTCCACGCCCCGGCCTATGCCATCGGTACCGAAGGGCTGTTGGAGGATGAACGCAACACGGTGGAGGTCTTCCAGCGTTACGGCCCATCGGTGGTGGCCATCAACGTCACCGTCCGGGGGGAGCAGGTGGACCCCTTTCAAGGCTTCCCCGAGGAGATGATCCCGCCCCGGTTCCGGGAGTTTTTCGGCTTCCCGGAGCGGTCGCCGCGCCGCCGCCAGGGCGCCGGCAGCGGCTTCGTAATCGACGATGCGATGCATATCGTCACCAACTACCACGTGGTGCGCACGGCCCTGCGCCAGGACGGGACCGAGTTGCTGCCCCAGGCCACCGTGGAGGTGATCTTCCCCGGGCGGGACCCGATCCCGGCCCGGGTGGTGGGCGCCAACGCCCTCTACGACCTGGCTCTGCTGCAGCCGGAAGACCTGGGCACGGTGCCGGACGACGTGGAGCCGATCCCGCTGGCCGACTCCGACCGGGTCCTGGTGGGCCAGAAGGCGATCGCCATCGGCAACCCCTTCGGTCTCCACTCCACGGTGACCACCGGGATTGTCTCCGCCCTGGGGCGTGACCTCCCCGGGGTCGGCCAGTTGGAGATCCCGATGATCCAGACCGACGCCGCCATCAACCCCGGTAACTCCGGCGGGCCATTGCTCAACTCCCGGGGTGAGGTGGTCGGCGTCAACACCGCGATCCTGCCGGGGCTGGGTGTCGGCGGTCAGCGCGGCTTCATCGGCATCGGCTTCGCCGTGCCGAGCAACCTGCTGCGCGAAAGCCTCGACGACCTGGTGGCCGGCGGCCTCGTCGACCTGACCTCCCGCGCCCGGCTGGGGGTCTCGGTGATCGGCCTGGGCGGTTATCCCGAAGAGGTGCGGCGTACACTTCGGCTGCCGGAGAAGGGTGTGATGATCGTCGCCGTGGAGCGGGGCGGTCCGGCGGAGGAGGCGGGGCTGCGCGGCGCCGGTTTCCGTGTCGACGTGGACGACCAGATGCTCCCCGCCGGTGGTGATGTGATCGTTGCCGTCAACGGCGAGGAGGTCGCCGATGCGCGGACGTTGCAGCGAATGGTCTTTGCCCGCAAGGCGGGTGAGACGGTAAGGTTGACCGTCTGGCGAGACGGGGAGACCCGCGACGTGGAAGTGGAACTGCGCGAAGTGCCGCGCGGCGGTTAATGGGAAAGGGGGGTAAGCGTGACGGCAAACCAAGAACTGGATCTCTTTTGGGTCATCGGCATCCTGCTCAACGGGCTCTTCCTCGTTGCGGTGGTTTGGTGGATGCGCCGGGAGTTGCGTAAAGGGCGGGAGTTGGAAGCGCAGCGGCGGGCCGAGGCGGAGGAGTCCTCCGGTAGTTGACGTTCCTAACCGTCGGTCAGACGCAGTTCGATCCGCCGGTTACGGGCGTGGGCCCCGGGGGTGTCCGCGTCGTCCACCGGCCGGTGTTCCCCGAAGCCTGCGGCCGATAGCCGATCCGGCGGTATCCCTTCCTCGATCAGCGCGTGGACGATGGAGAGCGCCCGCGCCGCCGAGAGCTCCCAGTTGCTGGGAAAGCGGGGGGTGTGGATCGGGCGCTGGTCCGTGTGCCCTTCGACTTGCAGCACCCACGCCACATCGTCCGGGATGCGGTCACCGAGGTCGTCGATGATTGCCGCGATGCGGCGGATCTGCTCCCGGCCCTCGGGGCCGATCTCGGCCGACGCCGTCTCGAAAAAGAGTTCCGACTGGAAGCGGAAGCGGTCGCCGTCGATTTCGATGTCGGGGTGATCGTCCAACGCCTCCCGCAGGCGACCGAAGAACTCCGAACGGTACTGCTCCAACTCCTGCACCTTCGCCGCCAGGGCCAGGTTGAGCCGGCGGCCCAGGTCCTCGATCTCGATCCGTTGGGCCGCCACCGTCGACTCGGCGATATCGAGGGCCGCGCTGATGGCGGTGAGCTGCTGCCGTAGCGCGACGATCTCGTCGCGCAGTTCCGCCAGCCGCACCTGTTGCGCCGTGCCGCGCGCTTCCGCCTCGGCGAGGCTGCGTTCGGAACGATCCAAACGGGAGGCCAACGTGTCGCGCTCCTCTTCCAGCGCCCGGGCACGGCCTTCCGTTTCCTCCAGCCGTTGCCGAAGGGCCAATTGCTCCCGGCGGGCCAGATCGATATCGGCCTCCCGCCGGGCCAGCGTCCCCACCGTGGCCTCGTGCTCCTCTTCCAGCGCGGCCAAACGCTCCTCCAGCGCCTCTTCCCGCTGGCGGGAGGCGGCGAGTATGCGCTGGGTCTCGGTCAGTTGGGAGCGTAGCGCCCGCGTCTCGGACTCCAACTCCGTGACCCGGGCCCGGGCCTCGGCGCGCTCGCCCAAGGTGGCTTCCAGGCGCCCCTCCGTCTCCTCTAGGGTGGCAGCCAGAGCGGCGTGTTCCCGGCGCTCCATGGCGAGCAGATCGGCCAACTCCTGAAGGTCGGAGCGCAACTGCTCCAGGGTCAGATCCCGTTCGCTGAGGGCGTCGCTGAGGTAGTGCTGAGCGGTCATGAAGACCGTCAGCATGAAGACGAAGACCAGCAACAGAGTCGCCAGCGCATCGACGAACCCAGGCCAGATATCGACCCGGTTGCGCCCGCGGCGACCGGCGCTGAACATCACTCCTCCCGGCCGGAGGCGCCCCGGCCGGCGGCCAGCGTCCGGGCCAGGAGCCGGAGTTCGCCGCGCAGCTCCTCGCCCAACTTGGCCCGTTCCGCCGGCAAGATTTCCGCCATCTGCTGGCTCATATGAGCCAGTTCGGCGTCGGTCCCGCGCCGCTCCTCGGCGCTCCGGGCCATCACCCGCTGGAGCTTGTCCAGGCTGTCGGCGGTCTGTTCCAGCAGCGCCTCGATATAGGCGGGGACCGGCTGATCCCCCTCGCCGATGACGCCGCCGCTACGGGTGATCCCCGACAGCCACTCCTCCAACTCGTTGTAGAAACGGTTCTGGGCGTGCCCGGTCTGGAGATCGACAAAACCGAGGATCAGCGCGCCGCCGAGCCCGAAGAGGGACGACGAGAAGGCGGTGCCCATACCGCTTAGCGGCTCCTCCAGCCCGATGCGCAATTGCTCGAAGAGCCCGGCGGCGTCGTCACCGGTGGGGCTCAGGGCGCCGATCACCGCACCCACCGCTCCGAGCGTGTCGAGCAGGCCCCAGAACGTCCCCAACAGGCCGAGGAAGACCAGCAGGCCGATGAAGTAACGGGAGAGATCGCGACCCTCGTCCAGCCGGGAACGGATGCCGTCCAACACCGTGCGCATGGTCAGCATCGAGAGCCGGGGCGGCCGGCGCTGGCCCAAGGCCCGGGAGAGCGGTAATAAAAAGGTGCCGCGGGTCAACGGGGTGAGGCCCTCGCCGCGCTGGTGGATCTCGCGGATCCATTGCGCGTCCGGCCCCAGCCGCACCACTTGGCGGATATTGATGGCGATGCCCACCACCAGGACCGCGGCGATGGTGCCGTTGAAGACCGGATTGGCCAGAAAGGCGTCGCCCAACGGCGCGGCGAGGATCAACGAGATCAGCACCACCGCGCCGAGGAACAGGGCGATCCAGCGAATGACGTGGGTGGGTTGACTCACCGTGGTGCCCCCCTGGGGGTGATATCCATCCATTTCGACAGAGAAAGGGGCGGGGCGTCAATACTGAAGCGCCGCCCAGGCGACGCGGCAATCCGCCGCATTTCGGACGGGGCGGGTGAACCGGGCATCGCCTACTCTGTCCAATAAGGGTAGAACACCGCCCCGTGGGGCGTTGTGGACTCGCGGTACCACGACAATACGAGAAGGCGCCCGCCACGCCATAGCCATCCATGCAGCGGCGGCGTGCTTTCCAGGAGGAGAAGCCCCGTGAAACCCGCAACGGACGAGGTCCGGTGGACGGGAACGCCCGTGGCGCCGGGAGTGACCGTCGGTCGTGTCTGCCTGTACTGCCATGCCACCGCAACGGTGGAGTCCACCGAGGCCACGGACGTGGCCCGTGAAGAGAGCCGCCTTGACGGAACCTTGGCTTGGATGTCGGCGCGTCTTTCGACGATGGCCGATGCGGCGGAGGACCGCCTCGATGCGGATCTGGCCGATATCTTCCGGGCTCAGCGGGTCTTTCTGGAAGACCCGAATCTGCGCCGGCGCATCCTGCGGATCATCGAGACCCGGGGCGTGGGCGCCGAGGGCGCGGTGGAGCGGCAGTTGGGTGCCTATGAGGCGCAACTGAAGGCGGTGGAGACGGAGTACCTGCGCCAGCGCGCCGCCGATATCGCCGAACTGCGGCACGGCTTGATCAGCCATCTACGCAGCGTCGCGCCGTTCTGCAAGTGCGGCGACATGGAGAACTGCTCACCGGGAGCGTGCCCACTCGGTAACGATCACATCGTAGTCACCTCGGAATTGACCTCCCACTTGGTGCTGGAGGCGGGCTGCAACACCCGCGGGTTCGTCGTGGAGCGGGGCGGCGCGCTCTCCCATGCCGCCATCCTGGCCCGCGCCCTGGGATTGCCGGTGGTGGCCGGGATCGAGCACCCGACGGAGCGGGTCCCGTGCGATGCGCGCATCCTGGTGGACGGCACCGCCGGCGAGGTGATCCTCAACCCGGCGGAGGAGACGGTGGCGCACCGGCGGGGGCGGCGGCGTCCCACGCCTCAGGCCAGTGCGCCGGTACCGGGTCTGCGGGTGCTGGCCAACATCGATCACCCCGACGATGTGGCGGACGCGGTGGCCGCCCGGGCCGAAGGGATCGGTGTCTACCGTACCGAGACCGACGTCCTGGCCCGCCGCCGATTGCTGACCGAGCAGGAGCAACAGGAGAGATACACCGCCGCGGTCTCCGCCATGGGCGGCAAGCCGGTCCATGTGCGCATGCTCGATCTCGGCTCCGACAAGACGGCGGAGTGGCTGCAACTGCCCCCGGAGGAGAACCCGGCGCTGGGCTGCCGGGGGAGCCGCTTGTTGCTGGCCCGCGACGATCTCTTCGCTCCACAGGCCCGGGCCCTGGCACACGCCTCGCGGTCCGGTCCCGTCCACGTCATCTACCCGATGGTGGGGGAGGTCGACGAGTTCCTGGAGTTACAGGCCCGTTTCCGGGCCGCGGTGGCCGGGGTCGAGACGGGGACGATCCGGCACGGGGTGATGTTCGAAGTGCCGGCCGCCTGTCTTCAGGCCCGGGAGTTCTTCCGGGTGATGGATTTCGGCTGCATCGGCAGCAACGACCTGATCCAGTATCTCCTGGCCGTGGACCGCCACAGCGGCTGCTGCGATAGTGAACGGATCTTCGATCATCCGGCGTTGTGGCGGTTGCTGCGCTGGATGGCCGAGGCCGCCGACGAGGCGGGAAAGCCGTTGGCCGCCTGCGGTGAGCTGGCCGGCAACCCCCGCTACACGCGCAAGCTGGTGGAGAGCGGGATTCGAATGGTGAGTGTCGCGCCGCGGCGGATTGCGGCGATCCGCCGGGCCTACGCCGCTTCTTCCGCCCCCACCACCCGGTTGCGGCCCTCGTCCTTGGCGCGATAGAGGGCTTGGTCGACGCGCTTGATCAGGGGCTTTAGCGGCTCTCCGGCGCGGTAGGTGCCGACCCCGAAACTCACCGTCACCGTCCCGGCTTCCGGGAACGGCGTATCGGCGATCTCCCGCCGGATGGTCTCCGCCAGCTTCAGACCGCCCCGGTAGTCGGTGCCGGGGAGCATCAGCATGAACTCCTCGCCACCCCAGCGGGCCAGCATGTCGGTCTGACGGATGCGGCTCTGTACCCGGCGCACCAACTCTTGTAAGACCCGGTCGCCTACGTCGTGTCCCAACGTGTCGTTGACCCGTTTGAAGCGGTCCACGTCGAACATCACCAGGGTGACCGGGTAGCCGACGCGGTCGGCCTTCTGGGTCTCGGTCTCGAGCTGGTGTTCGAGCTTGATGCGGTTGTAGGCGCCGGTGAGGTGGTCGAAGGCGATGCGGCGCTCCAGTTCGTCTTCCCGCTGGCGGCGCTCGTCCACATCCACGGCGACACAGATCGCTGACTCCGGCCGCCCGTCGCCGTCCCGGACCAACGTCACGGTGACCTCCAGCCACTGCTCCGTACCTTGGCGGGTGACGTACCGCTCCTCGCCGGTGTAGCGCTCCCGCCGGCCTTCGGTCAACTCGGTCCAGAGCGGGTGGCAGCGTGCCCGGTCCTCGGGGTGGATGAAGTCGAAGAGGGCGTGACCGTTGATCTCCTGGTCCGACCACCCGATGATGCCCTCGAAGACCGGGTTGGCCACGCGGATGGCGCCCGTCAGATCGAGTTCGGCGATGCCGACGGTGGCGTTCTCGAAGATGCTCCGGTAGTGACGTTCCCGCTGGTGGACGGCCGACAGGTCGGTGAACATGCCGACGTGGTGGGTGACCCGGCCCTCCCGGTCCCGCAGTACCGAGATGCAGAGTTGGTGGGGATGGTGGCTGCCGTCCTTGTGGCGGTTCCAGATCTCGCCGCACCAGCCGTCGGTGCGGAGCAGTTCATCCCACAGGGCGGCGTAGAATCGGTCCTCGTGGACCCGCGAGTTGAGCACCGCCGGGGTCTGCCCCAACACCTCTTCTTCGCGATAACCGGTGATGCGGGTGAAGGCGGCGTTGACGCGGATGATCCGGTTCTCGGCGTCGGTGACCATGATGCCTTCCCACGCCTGGGCGATGACGCGGCTCTCGACGCCGTCCAGATAGCCGCCCGGAGCCGGAGCGGATGCGGGTTCATGCGCCTGCTGGAATAACGACTCCACTCCCGGGAGCAGCAGGTCGTCCAACGAGACCAAGCCCAGTAGCGTCCCCGCCTCGTCGGTGACGCCGATTCGCCGGATGCCCTGCCGGGGCAGGCGGTCCTGGATCGCCAACAGGCTCGTTCCCGCCTCGGCGACGATGAGTGGCCGGCTGGCCATCTCGCCGACGGTGGCGCCCCCCCGTCCCGTCGCCAGCGCCGCCACCACGTCCCGCTCGGTGAGTACGCCCCGTTCTCCGTCGGCGTAGTGGACCAGGACCGCCGTTGCTCCGTTGCCGGTCATTATCTCCGCCGCCCGGGAGAGGGCCGTATCGTCGGAGACCGCCAGTGGCGCCGTCTGCAGCGCGGTACCGATCTCCCGTAGCCGCAAATAGGCGCCGATCCCCTGGTTCCGCACCAGGTCGGTTTGCGAGAGGATGCCCAGCGGGCGCTCCGTCTCCGGTTCGACCAGCACCAAATGGCGGATGCCGGCCGCTTGAGTCTGTTCCACCGCCTCGCTCCAGGTGCGGTCGGCGGCGATGGTATGCACCGGCGTGCTCATGAAGCGGCGGATGGGTTCCTGGTGTACCGCCGGGTCGGCGAGGTCGATGCCCAGGGCGTCGCGTTCCGTCCAGATGCCCACCGGCGTATCATTCGCCATCACAAGCACCGATCCGCACCGCGCCTCGTGCATCCGGCGGGCGGCCTCCACCACGGGGGTTTCCGGATCGCACCGGACCCACGCTCCCTCCCGCAACAGGCGGGCAATGGGGAGATCATCGGACTGGTTTGTGGGGTAGAACGTGAGGGACATTGTGGTGTCGGATGAGGGTAGGCGCCCAATTGAGAATGGATCGGATGGTACCGCGTTTCGGTGACGCAATAATAGGTGACCCATTGAAAAGAAAAGACCGTTTACAGCGTCTGTTTTGGAAAGGGGGACGAACCGGCGGCGCGGCAACCGCGGCGCTTGTGGTAGTGGCGGCATTTTTTCAACCGGTTACCGCCGGGGCGCTGGAAGACCTGGAGCGGTACTACCTGGAGGTGGAAACCCTTCAGGGCCGATTCGAGCAATTTACGCTGGATGAGCGGGATCAATTGGTGGATGAATCCAGCGGGGAATTCGTCATCGCCCGTCCCGACCGTTTTCACTGGTCCTATACCGCACCATTTCGCCAGGAGATCGTGGCTGACGGTGAGCGGCTCTGGATCTTTGATGTGGAACTGGATCAAGTGACGGTGCACATCCAGGGCGGTGTCCTCGGCTCCGCGCCGGTGCAACTGCTCTCCGGGGATTACGCCGGGCTGGAAGAGGCGTTCGAGATTCTTCCAGAAGACGGTTTTATCCGTCTGCTGCCCCGGGACCCCGATCAAGCGTTCGACCAGGCGCGGCTCGGCTTTCGCGACGGGGCGCCGGTGGCGCTGGAGGTGGACGACGCCCTGGGGCAGACCACCCGCGTCGAGTTTGTGGAGCTGCAAGTCAATGCGCCGGTGGACGCGGATCGGTTCCGGTTCGAGCCGCCGCCGGGCGCCGACGTCTACAGTCCGGAGCCCGGGGTCTACCCGTAATGTTCTCCGACGGCATGGCGCCGCTGGCCGAGCGCATGCGGCCCCGGTCGCTGGAGGAGATCGCCGGCCAGGATCACCTGCTCGGACCGGGCAAGGCGCTGGCCGAGAGCGTGCGTGCCGGCAAGCCCCACTCCATGATCTTGTGGGGGGCGCCCGGCACCGGTAAGACCACCCTGGCGCGGCTGGTGGCCGACCGGGCGGAGGCCGTCTTTCTCACCCTCTCTGCGGTGACCTCCGGGGTCAAGGAGATCCGCGCCGCCATGGAGCGGGCCGTCGCCGAACGGCAAGCCGGGCGGCGCACCATCCTCTTCGTCGACGAGGTTCACCGCTTCAACAAGGCCCAGCAGGACGCCTTCCTCCCCTACGTGGAGGACGGGACGGTGGTCTTCATCGGCGCCACCACCGAGAACCCCTCCTTCGAACTGAACAAGGCGCTGCTCTCCCGCGCCCGGGTCTACGTCCTCCGCCCGCTGGACGACGCCGCCCTGCGGCGGCTGCTGGAGCGCGCCCTGACCGATGCCGAACGGGGTCTCGGAGAGCGCCGTCTGACGCTGGACGACGACGCCCTCGACCTGCTGCTGCGCGCCGCCGACGGCGATGCCCGCCGGGGGCTGACCGCCCTCGAGATCGCCGCCGATCTCGCCGACGACGTGGATGACGCCGGCGGTGCGCGGATCACCGTCGCCGCGGTGACCGAGGCGGTGGCCGGCGGCGTGCGCCGCTTCGACAAGGGCGGAGAGGAGTTCTACGACCAGATCTCCGCGCTCCACAAGTCGCTGCGCGGTTCCGACCCCGACGCCGCCCTCTACTGGCTGGCGCGGATGCTGGATGGCGGCTGCGACCCGCTCTACGTGGGGCGGCGCATGATCCGCATGGCCTCGGAGGACGTCGGCAACGCCGATCCGCGAAGCCTGCAACTGGCCCTGGCGGCGGTCGACGCCTACGAACGGCTGGGTAGCCCCGAAGGCGAATTGGCGTTAGCCCACGCCGCCGTCTACCTCGCCTCCGTCCCCAAGAGCGACGCTGTCTACCGCGCCTTCGGTCAAGCGATGCATGACGTAAAGCGTTACGGATCGCTTCCCGTTCCGATGCACCTGCGAAACGCCCCCACCGGCCTGATGAAGGAGCTTGGCTACGGCAAGGGCTACCGCCACGCCCACAACGAGCCCGAAGGCTACGCCGCAGGGGTCGACTACCTGCCGGACGAACTAACCGGCACCCGCTACTACGAACCCACCGACCGTGGGTTGGAACAACGCATCCGCGAGCGTTTCCAACGTTTGAGAGGGGGTGACTCCAGCAGAGGCAACCCCAACCGCCAAGAAGGGGGAGTATGATAAATCACCGCTTGAACGCCGGAAGCCGGTGGTGGGGGCTCTTCACGGGGGCGTCCGACGGCATGGATGCCGTCGGTGAGCGTACAGGGGTTCGCCGCCCAGCGGCGAACGCCCGGCCACGGATGGCCGGGCCGGGCTTGCGAGCGGAGCAGGAAAGCGCAGCTTGCAAGTATTTACAGCGTCCCCCGTGAAGAGCCCCCACCACCGGCTTCCGGCGTTCAAGCGGTTCCTTATCCAATCGACCGTTAATGGAGACGTGAGTCGCCCA
>SKYL01000035.1 GCA_007127935.1 Halorhodospira sp.
GCGGACCAGTGGTACCTCCACGGCGGCGGCGCAGCACTGGCGGGTGCGGTCGTCCGGCGTCGCGCCGATGCCGCCGAAGCTGAAGACGATCTCGTCCCCGGCGAAGGTCTCCCGCAAGGTGCGGGTGATCCGCTCCGGGTCGTCGCCGATGATACGCACCCAGTCGAGTTCCAGGCCGCGGGCGTCGAGGCGCTCGATCAACGCCGCCATGTGGCGGTCTTGCCGCCGCCCGGTGAGCAGTTCGTCACCGATGATGACGGCGCCGAACCCGGCGGGGGCTCCCTCAACCATGGACCGGCGCCCCTCCACCGGTGATCCGGGCGGCGGCGCTCTCGTAGATGGAGAGCAGCGCCGGCATCAGGAAGAGGACGATGAGGGTCGTCCCGGCCAGGCCGAAGGCGATGGCGGCGGCCATGGGGATCAAGAATTGGGCCTGCACCGAGGTCTCGGTGAGCAGCGGCAGCAGCCCGCCGATGGTGGTCAACGAGGTCAGGATCACCGGCCGCAGGCGCTGGCACGACGCCTCGATGAGCGCCTCGGCCACCGCCACCCCCCGCGCCCGGATCTGCTTGTAGAAGATCGCCAGGATGATGGCGTTGTTCACCGTGATGCCGGTGAGTCCGAAGAGGCCGAACAGGGAGAGGATGGTCAGGTTCAGCCCCATCACCCAGTGGCCGAAGAACGCGCCCACCAACCCGAAGGGGATGATCGACATGACCAACAGCGGCCAGCCGTAGGAGGCGAAGACGGCGGCCAGGGTCAGGTAGATCAGGACCAGGGCCAGGATCAGGCCGCGGCGCATGTCGGCCATGGTCTCGGCCTGGTCCTCGGCACGGCCGCCGAAGGCGGTCTGCACGCCGTAGCGGGACCGGATCTCCGGCAGGACTTCGGCCTCCAGGTTGGACCGGACCCGGCCGGCGTTGGCGATCCGCGCATCGACGTCGGCGGTGACGCTCACCGCCAACTGCCCGTTGTAGTGGCGCAGGGCCTCGAAACCGCGCCGCGCCTCCAGTTCCACCACGTTCTCCAATGGCACGAAGCCGCCGCCCGGCAACCGCACCTGGAAATCGCTCACCGACGCCAGGTGCCGCCGCGCCTCCTCCGGCAGACGCAGCCGCACCTCCACTTCGTCCCGCCGCTGGTAGAAGATCTGGGCGATCCGGCCCGCGAAGGCGTCCCGCAACTGCTGCCCCACCTCGTCGGTGGTCAGCCCCAGCGCCCGCCCCTCCGGCGTCAGGCGGTAGACCCACTGCTCCATGCCGTAGGGCAGGTCGTCGTCGATGGCGAAGACACCGGAGTAGCGCCGCAGGGCGGTGCGCACCTCGTCGGCGGCCCGGCGCAATACTTCCGGGTCTTCCACGCCGGTGATCCGTACGTGGACGTCGGCCCCCGGCGGACCCGCGCCGCGCTCCCGGATCACCAGCCGTTCCAGCCCCGGCGCCTCGCGGATGCGCGAGCGCCACTCGGCGATCAAGTCGGCGTTGCGGACCTCGCGCTCTTCCGGCGAGACCAACTCCACCGTCAGCGAACCGAAGTAGTCGCCCCGGCTGATATCCCGCGGGTCCGCCGCGTGGGTCTCGCCGATGCGGGCCACCCGGGCGTGGACCAACCCGCCGCCGAGCACCGCTTCGGTCTCGTCCAGCGCCGCCTCCATCTGCCGCAACATCTGGTCGACCCGCTCCTTGGGCGTACCGGCGGCGAACCCGACGTTGGCGTAGATCATGGTCCCCTCGGGTTCGGGGAAGAAGTTAAAGTCGAGGCGCCCCCCGGCCAGCAGGCCCACCGAGGCGATCAACAGCCCCACCGCCGCCGCCACGGTGACCCAGCGGGCTCCCACCGCCGCCGTCACCGCCCGCCGGTACGGGCCGTCGCGGAAGCGGTCGAACGCGCCGGAGATCCGGTCACGCAACGGCGACGGCTTGGGATTCCGGTGGGAGTGCTCGAAGGAGCGGCGCAGGTGCCCCGGCAAAACAATAAACGCTTCCACCAGAGAGGCGATGATGACGCAGATGACCACCAGCGGGATGTCGAACAAGACGTTGCCGATAACGCCGCCCACCGCCATCAGCGGGATGAAGGCGGCCACCGTGGTCAGCGACGAGGCCAACACCGGGGCGAGCATCTCCCGGGCGCCCCCCGCCGCCGCGGCGCCGGGCGCCTCCCCCTCCCGGTAGCGCGCGTAGCCGCGCTCGCCCACCACGATGGCGTCGTCGACGATGATGCCGAGGGTCATGATCAGGGCGAAGAGGCTCATCATGTTGATGGAGCCGCCCATGAACCAGAGCACCGTCAACGCGGCCAGGAACGAGGCGGGAATCCCCAGGGTGACCCAGAACGCCACCCGGCTGGTGAGAAAGAGCAGCAGGATGCCGATCACCAGCAGCAGGCCGCCCAGGCCGTTGGTGACCAGCAACATGATGCGCTCGGCGATCAGCTCCCAGAACGCATCGTAGACATTGAGTTCAATCCCCTCCGGCAGGGTCGGCTTGACCTCGTCGAGCCACTCGTCGAGGATGCGCGCGGCCTCCAGAGCGTCTTCCTGCTCGGCCCGCTGCAACAGCAACTCCACCGCCGGCGAGGCGCCAAAACGCAATGAGACCGACCCGTCGCGGCCACGCTGTTCCACCTCCGCGATCTCCGCCAGCCGCACCGCGCGGCCGCCGCCGACCCCCACCTCCAGATCCTCGAACTCGGCGAGCGCCCGGCGCTGCTGGAGGCTGCGCAACTGCCGGGCGATGTCATCGTCCCCGGCGTCCCCGGCGGGCAGGTTGAGGCTCTCGGCGGCGATGGCGCCGCCCAGTTGTTGCAGCGTGATCCCCTGGTCCAGCAGCCGGTCCAGGGTGACCTCCACCGCCATCTCCTGCTCCGCCAGGCCGGCGATCTCCACGTTGGCGACGCCCCGTTGCAGGAGGTCGTCCTCGAAGGCGCGGGCCCAGGCGTGGAGGGTGGCCGCCGGCACATCGCCGCTGAGAACCACCCGTGCGATGGGGTCATAACGGGTGACACGGGTGATGGTGGGCTGTTCGGCGTCCGGCGGCAGGTTGCGGACCCCGGAGATCCGGTCCTTGACGTCCTCCAGGGCTTCGGTGATGCCGGTCCCCTCGGCGAACTCCAGGCTGATGCTGGAGACACCGTCGGCGGAGGTGGAGGTCATCTCCCGCAGGCCGTCCACGTCGCGGACCGCGTCCTCGATGGGCGTGGTCAGCGACTCGGCCACGTCCTCGGCGGTGGCGCCCCGCCACTCCACGCGGACGCTGACGATGTCCAACTCGAAGGTGGGGAAGAACTGGGTGTTGAGCTGCCCCACGGCCACCATGCCGGAGAACATCATCAACGCCATGACCAGGTTGGCCGCCACCGGGTGCTCGGCCAACCAGCGCAGAATGTCGCGCCGCTCTTCCACGGCTTAGCGCCCGCCCTCGGTGAGCACCCGCAGACCGGCGGTGGCGCGGGGGATCTGGGTGGCCACCACCGGCTCGCCCGCCGCCAGCCCGGGCGCCCGCAAGAGCGCGCCCCGGCGCCCGTCGGGCAACGCCGCCTCACCCAAGCGCTCCACCACCACCGGCTGCATGCGTTCGTCCACCACCCGGTAGATGCGATCCCGCCCGTAGAGCGCCTCGAAGGGCACGACCACCGTGTCCGCCTCCGGCGGCAGTTGCATCTCCACGGTGGCGAAGCGGCCCAGCGGGATCTCGTCGTGGCGTCCGTCCACCGCGAAGAGGGCCGTCTGCCCGCCCTCGTCGGCCGCCGTGCGGCCGGCGAGGCGATCGAGCCGCAGCGGGTAGCGTTGGCCGTCGATCACCGCCTCGGCGCGAATGTCGTCGCCGCTTGCCAACGCCCGGCGCACGGCGGCGATCCGTTGGGCCGGCAGATGGGCGCGGATCTCCAGCGCGCCGGTATCGTAAAGCGCCACCAGCGGCGTCCCCGGCGATACCCGCTCGCCGACCCCGATCTCCACCTCGGTGACCCGGCCGTTGAAGGGCGCCGTTACCCGCCCGCGCTCCACGTCCCGGGCCGCCAGATCCCGGGCCGCGGCGGCGCGATCGCGCCGGGCCGCCGCGGCAGCGGTACGCTCGGCGGCGCTCTCCACCGCCAAACGGGCTCTGGTCACCGCCATGCGCTGGCGTTGCAACGCCTCCCGGGCGTCGTCCAACTCTGAATCGGAGACGGCGTCCTCGGCCCGCAGCCGCTCCATGCGCGCCACCCGCCGCTCGGCCAGATCGAGCAGAGCCTCCTCGGCCGTCAACGTCTCCCGGTCGGCCTCCACCGCGCGCCGCTCCTGGCCCAGCGCCGCCGTCAACTCCGCCAACTCGGCCTCCCGCTGGCGCAACGTGTCCTGCAATTCCGCTGGGTCCAGCGCCACCAGGAGGTCTCCGGCGGCCACCGACTGCCCCTCCCGGACCGCCACCTCCACCACATCGGCGGTCACCGCCGCGGTCAACACGGCGCGGGCGGGCGACTCCACATGGCCATAGAGACGCACCCACGGCCGGTGGACACCGGGCTCCGCGGCCACCGTCTCCACCGGCCAGGCCGGTTCCTCGGGCTCCACCGGCACGGGTTCTGGCCGGGTCGCCACCAACAGCATGAACAGACCCACCGCCACGGCGAGGACCACCAGCGGACCCACCGTGCGCCACCACGACCAAGATCGTGCCACCAGAACTACTCCTTGCGCCGGTCAGCGAGTTGATGAAAACATCGGCCGCACTTTACCAAGCATTGACGCCCACTACCCCATGGACCACGATCACGTCCACTATCTCCGCCGTTCCCACCCCGCGTGGCGCCTCCTGGCCGCGGACAACGCGCCGCTGATCATCGGCTTCCTCCACCACGCTTTCATCCGCCCCAACCTGCGGGCCTTGGGCGAGCAGGAGTTGACGGCGCAACTGGACGACTACCTGTTCCACCTGCGCGAAGACCGGGGTGACGACCTCTACCCGAAGGCGGCCGCCGACTACCTCGCCGACTGGGCCGCCGATGAGCGGGGCTGGCTGCGCCGCTACTATCCGCAGCACAGCGACGAACCCCACTACGACCTGATGCCGGCCACCGAGCAGGCGATCCACTGGGTGGCCGCCCTCGACGACCGGCCCCAATTCGTCGGCGCCGAGTCCCGGCTGCGCACCGTCTTCGAGCTGCTGCGGGAGTTGGTCCACGGCGCCGAGACCGACCCCGAGGCGCGGATTCGCGAGTTGGAGCGGCGGCGGACGGACATCGACGCCGAGATCGAGCGGCTGCGGGACGGCGAGTTGGAGTTGATGGACCCGACCCGGCTGCGCGAGCGCTTCCTCCAGGCCGAGGGCACCGCCCGCGCGCTGCTGGCCGATTTCCGGCAGGTAGAGCAAAACTTTCGCGACCTCGACCGCCAGGTCCGCGAGCGGATCGCCGTCTGGGAGGGGGCGCGCGGTGAACTGCTGGAGACGATCTTCGGCGAACAGGATGCCATCGCCGATTCCGACCAGGGGCGCAGCTTCCGCGCCTTTTGGGATTTTTTGATGTCGCCGGCCCGCCAGGAGGAGTTGACCGAACTGCTGGAACGGGCGCTGGATCTGGAACCGGTGGCCGAACTGGAGCCCGACCCGAAGATCCGCCGCATCCACTACGACTGGCTGGATGCCGGCGAGACCACCCAGCGCACCGTGGCCCAACTCTCCCAACAACTGCGCCGCTATCTCGACGACCAGGCGTGGCTGGAGAACCGCCGGATCATGGACCTGATCCGGGAGACGGAGCAGC
>SKYL01000188.1 GCA_007127935.1 Halorhodospira sp.
CGAAACTGCGGGCCACCAAGACCGACACCAACCCGCTGCTCCTATGGACCCACATGAGCGCGGGCCACGCCGGCCCCGGCGGGCGGTTCGACTACCTGGAAGAGGTGGCGCTGCGCTACGCTTTCCTGTTATGGGTATTCGGGCGGACGGCGGAGGCGGTCACCGCTTAGTCAATCTTTTTGCGGAGCGCCATTTCCAGGTCCTTCGTCGCGGTGATGTCGACGAAAGTGACCACCACCCCGTCGATGACGTTATCCAACCTGCGATACGGAATAATACGCACCGAAAACCAATGGCCGTCATCGGTCTCGATCTGTTTTTCCGAGTAGACCAGCGTGCGCAACACCTCGTGGGCGTCGTTGTGCAGGTCCGGGTACTGCAGCGTGGTGGTCAGGTCGCTAAGCGGCCGGCCGATATCCGATTCCCGAAGATTGATCACCTTCCGCGCCCGGTCCGTATAGCGTCTGACGTTCAACTTGTTATCGAGAAAGAGGATTGCGATGTCGGTACTGTTGAGCAGGTTCTTCATATCGCTCTGGGCGAGGGCGAGGTCGTCCAGCTTGGCCTGCATTTCGGCGTTGATCGTTTGCAGTTCCTCGTTCATGGACTGCATCTCTTCCTTGGATGTGGTCAACTCCTCGTTGGTCGATTGAAGCTCTTCATTGGTCGACTGTAACTCCTCATTGGCCGACTGTAACTGCTCTTTGGAGGCCCGTGCCTCCTCCTGCAATAGCTCGATCTCGTCACGATACTGCTGTAACTCGGCCTTATGGGACGCCGCCATCGCGTCCTGGGTGCCTTTCCGCCGCCCGCCGGGCGGGGCCGACGGTGCATCACGAAAGACAATCATCACCATCCCTTGCAGGGGCGCCGGCTCCCGAAGCCCTTGTACGGTCACGTCGACCGTCTGCACGCCGCCTCCCGGCAAGTCCACCCGTAGATCGTGTAGCTGCACCGGATCTCTACTCTCGGCGGCTCGTCTCAGGGCACCGGCGAGCGGCGCCCGCAGGCCTTCACGGAGCATGGCGTGGAAGTTCCAGTTGGCCCTGCCGGCCGCCGGTTCGAGGTACTTTCCGGTTCGCCCGCTGATATAGACGATGTCGCCGTGGCCGTTGACCACGACGGCCGCCGGTGCGTAGACCTGCAGCAACACTCGGTCGGCCGCGGCCTGCAGGTTTTCGGGCGGAGGGGTGGGCGTAGTGGAAGGCGGCACGGTGGGCTCCTTGGTGGTTTCGGAAAGCGGTGGAAACGACTTGAAGACGACCCCGTTGCCACCATCGGGGGCGTCGTCGCGGCGCCGATACAGCCGCATCTTGGCTTCCAGCGGCGTGAAGAGGCTATCGGCCCGCCCCACCGTCTCGGAGCTGCCGAGCAGGAGGAGACCGCCTGGCAGCAGGCTGTAGTGAAACAGGGGCAACAGCCGGCGCTGAAGCGCGGTGTCGAAGTAGATCATCAAGTTGCGGCAGGAGATCAGATCGAGCTTGGTGAAGGGAGGATCGAGTAGCACATCGTGCTGTGCGAACAACACCATGTCGCGGATCTCGCTGTTGATCTGGTGGTGCCGGTCGTGGGTGGTGAAGAACCGCCGAAGCCGCTCCGGGGAGACATCGGCACTGATCGATACGGGGTACCAGCCACGGCGCGCCGTGGCGATGGCATCCGCGCTCAGGTCCGAGGCGAAGATCTGCAGGGTCCACTCACGGGGGTTTGGCAGTTGCCGCACCACTTCGGCGAACACGATGGCCAACGAGTAGGCCTCCTCACCGGTGGAACAACCGACGACCCAGGCGCGTAGTCGTCGCTTCCCCGTCTGCCGTGCCAGCAGTTCCGGCAACGCGACATTCGCCAGATGATCCCAGACCGTGGGATCACGGAAGAAACTCGTCACCCCGATCAGAAACTCCTTGAACAGCAGGTCGATCTCCTGGGGGTTGTGCCGCAGGAGATCGGCGTACTGATCCAGGGTGGCAACGGAATGAATCGCCATGCGCCTCTCGATCCGGCGCAACAGCGTGCTGTGCTTGTAAAGGGAGAAATCGTGCCGGGTCTGACGCCTTAGAAGCCCGCAGATCCGGTGCAGCGGCGTTGACACCGAATCCGGTTCGGCCTCGTCCTCCACCGCCTCGCTCCACTGGGGGAGCCGGGCGATGCAAGCAAAGATCCGGGCCGGCAGTTCGGCGGGCGGCGCCACGATGTCGGCGCACCCGGTGGCAATGGCGCTTTGGGGCATGGCGTCGAACTGCGCCGTATCGGGCTGTTGTACCGCCGTCAGTCCACCCACCGCCTTCAACGCCTGAAGACCCAGCGTGCCGTCGGAACCCATGCCGGAGAGGACCACCGCGATGGCGCGCTCCCCCTGATCGCGGGCCAGGGACGAGAAGAGGATGTTGATCGGCAGCCGCATGCCGCGCGGCTCCATGGGTGGCTCCAGGCTCAAAACCCCGTTGGCAACGCTGAGGTCCTTATTCGGCGGGATCACATAAACCCGATTGGGTTCGATGCGCATGCCGTGGCGGACCTCATGCACCGGCATGGCGGTAACCCGTTGCATCAACTCCGCCAGCAGCGCCTTGTGCGTCGGGTCGAGGTGTTGCACGACAATGTAGGCCAACCCGCTCTTGGCCGGGATCTGGCCCAAGAACTGCTCGAGCGCCAGCAGGCCGCCGGCCGAGGCGCCGATGCCCACAATGCGCGTCGTGGCCGGTGGATCACGGGCGGGATTGGCCGCGGTTGGAGAGACCATGTGGGACAGGTTGCCTTCAGCCGGTTGTCTCCACAACCACCATTAGCATCGACCGGCCAGTGGGAGAGGGGCATGCCACGATCTGCAACCGGCGAGCTGACGCTCCCCCGCCGTTGCGTCGACCCTGGCAGGTTTCCGTGGCGCTGCCGTTACGCAGCCGCTCCAACAACAAGGACAACTCGGACCGCGACTCCGGCGTCAGGAGGCTGTCGATGGGGCGCCCGCCCAACTCGTCCACCGCCACCCCGAACAGGTAGGCGCCGGCACGGTTCCCCTCGATGATGCGGCCCTCGGCGCCAACCACAAAGTAGGCGGCGGGCGCGCAGTCGTACCGCTCTTTAAAGTGGGCCAGGTCCTCGGCAAGTTCGTGGCAGACGGCCTCCATCTGTTCATGCTGCAGGTCCAGCTCGACTTGGTGGACCTGCAGTTCATGCAGCACCTTGAGCGCATCTTCCGCGCCCTCGTGCTTGCTGATCATCTCTTGCAGCAGGCGCAGGGTGTCGACGCTCAACGGCCAACCCTGGGTGGGCGGCGCCGTGCCCCCTTTGATCCGGGCCTCGGCGTCCGTGCGCAACCCCGACGGTTCGCAGAATGGTATCGGTGGCCAGTGGGTCTCAGGGGTGGGTTTCGACATGTCGTCCTCGGTGGGGTTGTCTTTGCGCCGCGCCCGGGTGGGCAAGCAGGCGATTATACTCGCCGGCCACCACGCGGTAACACTCGCATACCTTCTGCTCCAGTTGCGGCCGGTCGAGTACGGCGATGCGACCGCGCCGATAGGCGATCACTCCGGTTTTTCGCAGGTTTCCCGCCGCCTCGGTAACGCTCTCGCGGCGCACCCCCAGGATGCCCGCGAGTTGCTCCTGCGTGATCTGTAGCTCGTCGGATGAAAGACGATCAAGACGCAGCAGTAGACAGCGGCACAGCCGCTGCTGGATGGAGTGGTGCCGGTTACAGACCCCGGTCTGTCCCATCTGCGTAAGAAACGCCTGGGTGAAGCGCAGGATCCCATCCGGCAGACCACTACCGCGGGTCAACTCCGACTTCATCACCTCCGCCGGCAACCGGTAGGCGTGCCCGGGGCAATAGACGACGGCACGGCCGGTGGTGGTCCCGCCGCCGAGGAACAGTGAAAGCCCAATCATGCCTTCACGGCCGGTGACCGCGGCCTCGGCGCTCTCCCCATCTTCCAGCACATGGAGCATTGAGACCACGCCCGAGATCGGGAAATAGACGTGCTCCAACGGGCTTCCACCTTCATAGAGTACGTGTCCGGACGTCAGCGGGCCCCGCTTCAGGTGCGGTAGTAAGCGTTGGTAGTCGTGTTCGGGAAGTGCGCCTAAAAGACGATTTTGGGCGGGCGGTGGCAGGGTTGTCGCGGTAATGCGGTGGATAGCCAGAAAAAGTAACCTCCCAACGGAGCCTCCGTGCGAGACCGATCTGACCTGGAGACTAGCATAGGTATCCGGGTAACGCCGAACAAAAGCCGGCGGTGTCGCATTGGGAGAGTGACCGGAAAATCGGTGGCAGCGTGCCGGGACAGTAACCGGTAGACTAGCGGGGACTTCAGTATTGACGGAGAGTCCCCGAGTGGCCGGCCCTTGCAGCATTCCGATGCCCACCGATGAAGAACAGCGTCTTGCCGCCCTCTATCGTTGCGAAGTCCTCGATACCCCTCCCGAAGAGGCCTTCGATCGGGTGACCCGGCTCGCCTGCCGGGCCTTCGACGTACCGGTGGCCCTCGTTTCGTTGGTGGACAGGCACCGGCAGTGGTTCAAGTCGGCCCAGGGCGTCGATGTGCCCGAGACCGACCGCGAGATCGCCTTCTGCGCCCACGGCATCTGCCAAGAGGGGCTGTTCATCGTCAACGACGCCCGCAAGGACCCCCGCTTCCGGAACAATCCGATGGTGGTCAACCCGCCGTACGTCCGCTTCTACGCCGGCGTGCCGCTGACGGTGGAGGGCAAATACCGCGTCGGCATGCTCTGCATCAAGGATTACCGCCCCCGGAAGCTCACCGAAGAAGACCTGGAGATGCTGCGCGATCTGGGCCAGACGGTCATCGACAGTCTGGAGCGGCGCCGGGCGCAGATTGCTGTGGAGGCCGGGGCTCGGGAACTGGAGCGGGAGCACCAAGAGTTGCGGCTTTTGGCCGCCGCCTTCGAGACCAGCCAGGCGACGCTGATCACCGACGCCACCGGGGTCATCCGGCGGGTCAACCCGGCCTTCACCCGGATCACCGGCTTTACGCCGGAGGATGTCATCGGCAAGACACCCGGCGTACTCTCCTCGGGGTTGCACGGTCCTGATTTCTACCGCGATATGTGGAGGACTTTGCGAACGGCCGGATCGTGGGAGGGGGAGATCTGGAACCGGCGCAAGGACGGGATGGTGTATCCGGAGTGGGCGGCCATCGCCGCCGTGCGCAATGCCGCCGGGGAGATCGAGCACTTCGTCGCCGTCTTCCACGATATCAGCGAGCAGAAGCGCCAGGAGGAGTCGCTGCGGGAAGCGCGTCAGGAGGCGGAGCGGGCCAACCGCGTGAAGAGTGATTTTCTCGCCGCGGTCAGTCACGACCTACGCACACCGCTGAACGCCATCATCGGCTTTTCCGAACTGCTCAGCGGCACGCGACTCGACGAGACCCAGCGTTACTACGTCAAGCTCTGCCGCACCGCCGGGGAGAACCTGTTGGCGTTGATCGACACCCTGCTCGATCTCTCGCGGATCGAGGCGGGGCGGGCGGTGCTCAAACAGGAGCCGTTCGAGTTGCGGCGGTTGCTGGAGCAGCAACTCGACTTGATGCGCCTATCCGCTGAAGAGCAGGGTTTGGCGCTGGAGCTGGATGTGGACCCGGCGGTCCCCGGCTGGGTGGCGGGAGACGCCGCCCGGCTGGGGGAGGTGGTCAGTAACTTGGTGAGCAATGCCCTCAAGTTCACCGAGCGGGGCGGGGTCTACGTGCGGGTGGAGCGGAGGAAGAAGGATCAGATCTGGTTCTCCG
>SKYL01000216.1 GCA_007127935.1 Halorhodospira sp.
CGCAGAGCTTGGAGAAGATCTCCGGCGCCTTGAGCTGCTCCAACGTCAGCACCTCGGATGGAATAGTGCGGAAGACCGCGCCCATGCCGCGGCTCTGGTTGAAGACGTTGACGCGGAAGCGGGCCAGTTCCGGCACCTCGAAGGAGAAGTCGGCCTCCAGGTGCTCCTCGAAGTTCCTCCGCTGCTGGTCGTTCATGATGTCGTAGACCAGCTCTTTGACCCCTTTCTCGTCGAGTTCGGGCACATTGATTCGACGGATATCGCCGTCGACCCGTATCATCGGCGGCACCCCTGCTGAGATATGCAGGTCCGAGGCGCCGTTCTTGACGCAAAAGGCGAGTAGATCGGTGGCGTCCATGACTCTTCCCCCCAAGTAAAGTAGGCAACAAGGTACTCGACTCGGTAAATGCCGGACAAGACAGACGGGATTGATCAATGCCTCACCGCCGTCCGCGAACGCATCCGCGCCGCCGAGACGCGGTTCGGCCGCGCCCCCGGCAGCGTGACCCTGCTGGCGGTGAGCAAGCGCCACCCGGCGGCGGCGATCCGCGCCGCCCACGCCGCCGGACAGACAGCGTTCGGCGAGAATTACCTCCAGGAGGCGGCGGCGAAGCAGGATGAGCTGGCCGACCTGGAACTTTGTTGGCATTTCATCGGGGCGATCCAGTCCAACAAGACGCGGGAGGCGGCGGCCCGCTTCCATTGGGTCCACACCGTGGACCGGCCGAAGATCGCCCGGCGGCTCGGGGCGCAGCGGCCGGAATCGCTGGCGCCGCTCCAAGTCTGCATCCAGGTCAACGTGGACGGCGCCCCCGGCAAGGCGGGCTGCCGCCCGGAGGATGTGGCGGCGGTGGCGGCGGCGGTGGAGGAGCAACCCCGGCTGCAACTGCGGGGGTTGATGACCCTCCCCGATTCCGCCGATGACTTCGAGACCCAGCGGCGACCCTTCGCCCGTCTGCGGGAGATCTTTGAAACACTGGTGTCCGCCGGCCATTCGCTGGATACACTGTCCATGGGCATGACCGGGGATCTGGAGGCGGCGGTGGCGGAAGGGGCCACGCTGGTGCGGATTGGCACCGCCCTCTTCGGACCCCGCAACCCATGACCCACAGGGGGAGCCATGACTGAACCACCAAACATCGCCTTTATCGGCGGCGGCAACATGACGCGCTCACTGGCGGGGGGGCTGGTGGCCGACGGCTACCCGGCCCAGCGCATCACTGTGGCGGAACCGAACCCAGAGCAGCGCCAGGCCCTGGCTGACGACCTGGGGGTGACCGTCACCGCCGACAATCCGGAAGCGGTCTCCCGCGCCCAGACCGTGGTCCTGGCGGTCAAACCGCAGGTGATCCACGAGGTGGCGGAACAGATCGGCGGCGCCGTGGCCGCCGGCGGGCCGCTGGTGATCTCCATCGCCGCCGGGGTCCTGCTGCACGACATTGAGCGGTGGCTCGGCGGCACGCCGGCTGTGGTGCGGACTATGCCCAACACGCCCTCCCTGGTGCAGAGCGGCGCCACGGCGCTGGTGGCCAATGCGCGGGTCACGCCGGAGCAACGGGACGAGGCCGAATCGCTGCTGCGGGCGGTGGGTTTGACGCTGTGGCTCGAAGACGAGAGATTACTCGACGCGGTGACCGCGGTCTCCGGTAGCGGCCCGGCCTACTTCTTCCTGCTCATGGAGGCGCTGGAGGAAGCGGGGGTGGCCCAGGGGCTGGAGCGGGAGGCGGCGCGGCTGCTCACCCTGGAGACGGCCATCGGCGCGGCGAAAATGGCACTGGAGTCGCCGGAACCCCCGAGCCGCCTGCGGGAGCGGGTCACCTCGCCGGGGGGCACCACGGAACAAGCGTTGCGGGTCCTGGAGGACGGAGACCTGCGCGGACTCATGGGGCGCGCGGTGGCGGCAGCCGCCCGCCGGGCGCGGGAGCTGGGCAAGATGCTGGGAGAGCGCTGAATGGCATCCTCGTACTGGGCCAACCCGCTGATCTTTTTGATCAGCACGGCCATGACTCTCTATCTGTTGGCGCTGATGCTGCGCTTTTTGCTGCAAACGGTGCGCGCCGATTTTCTCAATCCGATCTCTCAATTCCTGGTACGTGCCACCTCGCCGGTACTCAACCCGGTGCGGCGGTTCATCCCCGGGCTGTGGGGCATCGACTTGGCGGCCATCGTCCTCATGTTGGCGATCCAGGCCGCCGGGCTCTACTTGGTCTTCTACATCGCCTTCGGCCAGTGGGCGCCGGCAGGGCCGCTGTTGGTGGAATCCGCCGGAAGGCTCCTGGGGCTGCTGCTCAACCTCTACACCGTATTGATCCTCATCGGTGTCATCGTCAGTTGGGTGAACCCCATGGCGAGCCACCCGGGGCTGCACCTGCTCCACCAACTCATCGATCCGGTGATGCGGCCCATCCGCTCGTTCCTGCCGGACATGGGCGGACTCGATCTCTCGCCGATGGTGGCGCTGATCCTGATCCACTTGGTACGGATGATGGTGGCCTATCCGCTGCGCGGCCAGATCCCGTTGCCGATGTAGGCCAATGTAGGCCAATGTAGACCGTTGCCGATACAGGGCGCGGCCCGATAGACTGTTGCGCTGCCGCTTCGCCTCCGGAGGGCCGATGGTCAGCAAACTGCCGGCCGACTCCGTCGGTCTGGTCACCCAACACAAAGCGATCTTCGAGGAGCCGCTGTCCCTGGACTGCGGGCGCACGCTGCCGCGCTACGAGTTGGTCTACGAGACCTACGGCACCCTGAACCGGGAGCGGACCAACGCCATCCTGGTCTGCCACGCCCTCTCCGGCAGCCACCACGCGGCCGGCTACCACTCGGAGCACGACCGCAAGCCCGGCTGGTGGGAGACGTGCATCGGGCCGGGCAAGCCCCTGGACACCAACCGCTTTTTCATTGTCTGCGCCAACAACCTGGGCGGGTGCCACGGCTCCACCGGTCCGGCCACCACCAACCCCGACACCGGCAAGCCGTACGGCGACGACTTTCCGGTGGTCACGGTCAAAGACTGGGTGCGCAGCCAGGCCCGGCTGGCCGACCAACTGGAGATCAAGCAGTGGGCGGCGGTGGCCGGCGGCAGCCTCGGCGGCATGCAGGCCATGCAGTGGGCCATCGACTTCCCGCAGCGGTTGCGCCACGCCATCGTCATCGCAGCCGCCCCCAAGCTCTCGGCCCAGAACATTGGCTTCAACGAGGTGGCCCGCCAGGCGATCATGGCCGACCCCGAGTTCCACGGCGGGCGGTACTACGACCACGACGTCTCGCCCCGGCGGGGCCTCGCCGTCGCACGCATGCTCGGCCACATCACCTACCTCTCGGACGACGCCATGCGGGCCAAGTTCGGCCGTGACCTGCGGGGCAAGATGAGCTACGACTTCGACGAGGTCGACTTCCAGGTGGAGAGCTACTTGCGCTACCAGGGACAGCAGTTCGTCCAAGGCTTCGACGCCAATACCTACATGTTGATGACCAAGGCGCTGGACTACTTCGATCCGGCGGCCGATTACGGCGACGACCTCTCCACCGCGCTCGCCGGTATCGAGTGCGGCACCCTGTTGATCTCGTTTTCCAGCGACTGGCGCTTCGCACCGGAGCGGTCGGTGGAGATCCTGCGCGCCCTGCTCGATAACGAGAAGCCGGTGAGCTATCTCGAGGTGGAGGCGACCCAGGGCCACGACGCGTTCCTGATGCCGATCCCCCGGTACATCGAGGCCTTCTCCGCCTACATGGGGAACGTAGCCCGGGAGTGCGCCCCATGAACCCCGCGACCACCATGAACCCACTGCGCCGCGAACTGGAGATCGTCGCCGCCTGGATTCAGCCCGGCGCCCGGGTGCTCGACCTCGGTTGCGGCGACGGCCTGCTGCTGGACTATCTCGTCCACCACAAGGGCGTCACCGCCTACGGCCTGGAGATCGATCCGGCGAAGGTGGCCCGCTGCATGGAGCGCGGCGTCAACGTGGTCCACGCCGACCTGGACAAGGGCATCCGCGACTTCCGCAAGGACAGCTTCGACCACGTCATCCTCAGCCAGGCCCTGCAGGCGGTGCACTATCCCGACAAGCTGTTGGAAGAGGTGCTGCGGGTGGGCCGAGAGGGGATCATCACCTTCCCCAATATCGGCTACTGGCGGATGCGCTTTCAGTTCATGTTCCACGGTTGCATGCCGCGGGGTCCCGCCCTCCCCTTTGCGTGGTACAACACGCCGAATATCCGCCTGTGCACGGTGCGCGATTTCGAACACCTCTGCGCCAGTCTCGGCATCGGCATCGTGGAGCGCCGCCTGCTGGACCGGGCCCACCACTCCCACGTCATCATGAACCTGGCCCCCAACCTGTTCGGCGAGATCGCCCTCTACCGCATCCAGCGGGAGGTGGCATGAATCCGGAGCCGGAGTACGTTCGCTATAACCAGCGGGTGCTGGAGCGCCGGCGGTCGCCCTACCAGGAGATCGTCATCGCCGAAGACCCCAGTGTCGGCCACCTGCTCTATCTCGACGACGATTTGCAGATCGCCGATCTCGATGAGCCGTATAATCGAGCGCTGGTGGCGCCGTTGCGCGAGCACGGCTGCCTCGACGAGGTATTAATCCTCGGCGGCGGCGACGGCGGGGTCCTCAAGGTGGCCCTGGAACAGGGGGCGCGGCGGGCGGTGCTGGTGGACATCGACGCCGAGGTGATCGAGCTGTCGAAGCGGTACCTGCCGAATCTGTGCGGCGACGCCTTCAAGGATCCGCGGGCGGAGGTGGTGGTCGGCGACGCCTTCGCCCGGCTCGACGCCCCCGAGCAGTGGGACGGCATCGTCTACGATTTGACGATGGAGCCGGTGGGCGCGGATCGGGGGCGCACCCCCTTTATCCGCGAGATCCTCGACAAGATCGCCCGGCGGCTGCGTCCCGGCGGCATGCTGACCATGCAGTGCTGCGGGGCGGACGAACCGGAGCTACGGAACGAGATCCGCACCGGCCTCGACCGCACCTTCCCCCGCTGGGGAGATTGGCAGGCCGAGATCCCATCGTATGATGTGGAGTGGGTCTTTGCATGGGCCCAAACCCCACGGGAGGAGTGACGCTTTGACCACTTGGCTGGTGACCCACCCGGCGTGCGGCCGGCATAACCCCGGCGAGCACCACCCCGAGAACACCAACCGGATGCTGTCCATCATGGTGGCCTTGGAGTCGAAGTCGTTCCAGGATCTTATCCGCGAGGAGGCGCCCCAGGCGACCGTGGAGCAACTGGAACGGGTCCACGATCCGGAGTACATCCGCAACGTGTTGGACCAGATCCCCAAGGTCGGACGCCACCACCTGGACGGCGACACCGTGGTCAGCCCGGAGTCCGGCGAAGCGGCGCTGCGGGCGGCCGGTGCGGTCTGCCACGCGGTCGACGGCGTCATGACCGGCCAAGCCCGCAACGCGTTCTGCTTGGTCCGTCCACCGGGCCACCACGCCGAACGCGACCACGCCATGGGCTTTTGTCTTTTCAACAACATCTCCGTAGGCGCGGCCCACGCCGCCGCCATGCACGGGCTGGAGCGGATCGTTATCGTCGATTTCGACGTCCACCACGGCAACGGCACCGAGTCGTTCGTCAGCGGGCGCCCCGGCTTTTTCTACCTCTCGACTCACCAGCATCCGCTCTTTCCAGGGACCGGCATCCCCCGGGAGCCCGGCCCGGCCAACATCGTCAACGCCACCCTCAGCGACGGCGACGGGTCGGAG
>SKYL01000012.1 GCA_007127935.1 Halorhodospira sp.
CCAGACGGGCCGCGGCCACCGTATCGGCCGGATCGTCGTAGGCCGGAACGATGAGTCCACCGTTGAGGAAGATAAAGTTCACATAGCTGGCGGCCAAGCGGCGGCCCTCGTCGTCGACTTGGGGCGCGGGCAGCGGGAGCGGTACCAGCCGGTAGGGCTCCCCGCGCAGGGTGCGCAGCGCGGCCAACCCCTCGGCCATGGCCCGCAGCGGCTCGAAGTGCTCGTCGTCGGGATCGGTGCAGGTGGCGTAGGCGATGGTCTCCCGGTCCAGGAAGCGAGCCAACTGGTCCACGTGCCCGTCGGTGTCGTCACCGGCCAGCCAACCGGATTCCAGCCAGAGGACCCGCCCGGCGCCGAGGCGCGCCGCCAACTGCTCTTCGATGCGGCTTTGCGGTGTCTCGCCGTTGCGGTTGGTGTGCATCAAGCAACGGCGTGTGGTGAGCAAAGTGCCGGCGCCGTCGCTGTCGATGCTGCCGCCCTCCAGGACCCACTCGATCCTCCGGTAGGAGCCGGCTCCGAAGACCCCGGCGTCGGTGAGTCTGCGGGTGACCAGATCGTCGTCACGGTGGGGGTAACGTTGGCCCCAGCCGTTGAACTGGAAGTCGAGCAGCTGCGCGGCTCCGCCGGGCTGGATCACGGTGATGGGCCCGTGGTCGCGGGCCCAGACGTCATTGGACGGCGCTTCGGCGAGGATCAGCCGGTCCGCGGGGATGCCGGCGTCGATGAGCCGGGTCCGCACCGAGGCGAGGTGGGCGCCATTACGGCAGACTACCAGCAGCGGCTCGAAGCGGGCCGCCGCCGTGGCCAAACCGGTGAAACACGCCTCCACCTCCGGCAACGCGGCGCCCCAGCCGTTGCCGGCGTGGGGCCACGTCATCATCAGCGCCGCGTGGGGCTCCCACTCGGCGGGCAGACGCGGCTTTTGGCTGTCGGGGTGGACGGGCACGTTCATGGTTGCGGCGGATCCCGGGTGGTTCACCTCAAGAGGGGCGGCGAATATATAAGATTCCCCCGTGCGGGGCAAAGCCGTAGACTGGCGCCCCAACGAGGCACACCGTAGCACTCGGCGGCGGCTTTCACTACCGAGGCCCGTGGCCGTTTGCTGGAGGACCCGGATGGGTTGGAACCTCCGTGCCATGTGGAAGTCAAGAATGTGACCGCGGCGGTCAGCGTTTGAGGGAGATCATCTTGTTTCGACCGGTGGAGCTGTTCATCGGATTGCGCTACACCCGCGCCCGGCGGCGTACGCACTTCGTCTCGTTCATCACGCTGACCTCCATGATCGGCATCGCCTTGGGCGTGGCGGCCCTGATTACGGTGTTGTCGGTGATGAACGGCTTCGAGCGGGAACTGCGCGAGCGGATCCTCGGCATGGTCTCCCACGCCACGGTGCACGGACTGTTGGGTACGGTCACCGACTGGGAGCCGGTTCTGGCGGCGGCCGAGGCGCACCCCCGTGTCCTGGGGGCAGCCCCCTTCGTGGAAGGGGAAGTGATGATCACCCGTGGCAGCCAGGTGAGTGGGACGCTGATCCGGGGCGTCCACCCCGAGTTTGAGCCCCGGGTCTCCCGGGTCCTCGAGCAGATCATCGACGGTCACGGTGGCCTGGTTGAGGGTGAGTACGGCATCGTCCTCGGCTCCGCGCTCGCGCGGCAGTTGCGTGCCCGGGTCGGGGACCGGGTCAACATCATCACCCCCGAGGCGCGGATCTCGGTGGCCGGGGTGGCGCCGCGGATGCGCCGATTCACGGTGATCGGTATCTTCGAAGTGGGGATGTACGAGTACGACCGGACCCTGGCGGTGGCCCACCTCACCGATGCGGCGCGGGTCATGAGTCTGGGGGAGGGAGTCACCGGCATCCGCCTCCAACTCGACGACATGATGGCGGCACCGTGGCTGGCCCACGATGTGGCCCGGCAGTTGCCCGGCGATTACCGGGTGCTCGACTGGACGCGGCAACACGCCAACTTCTTCCGCGCGGTACAGACCGAGAAGACGGTCATGTTCGTCATCCTTGCCCTCATCGTCGCCGTGGCGGCGTTCAATATCGTTTCCACGCTGGTGATGGTGGTCCGCGACAAGCAGGCCGATATCGCCATTCTGCGTACCTTGGGGCTGAGCCCGGGCAGCGTGATGACGGTCTTCATCATCCAAGGGGCGTTGATCGGCCTGGTGGGGACCACGTTGGGCGTGGCCGGGGGTGTCGCTCTGGCCCTCAACGTGGAGAACATCGTGCCGGCCATCGAGGCCTTGTTGAGCATCGAGTTCCTGCCGGCGGACGTCTACTACATCAGCGACTTGCCGTCCGACCTGCGCCAGGGGGATGTCTGGCGGATCACCCTCATGGCGCTGGGGCTCTCCCTGCTGGCCACGCTGTATCCAGCTTGGCGGGCCGCACGCACCCAGCCGGCGGAGGCGTTGCGATATGAGTGAATCGCGTTCACCGGTATTGGCTTGCCGGGGTCTGAGCAAGACCTACAGCGAAGGACCCCAGGATGTGGATGTGCTCCGTGGGGTCGATCTGATCTTGCAGCCGGGGGAGCAGATCGCCGTGGTCGGCCCATCGGGGTCCGGCAAGAGTACTTTGTTGCACCTGCTGGGCGGACTTGACACCCCCACCGCCGGAGAGGTGGAAGTGGACGGCGAAACCATCCACGAGCTGCGCCAAGCCGCCCGCGGTCGGCTGCGCAACCGCGCCCTGGGCTTTGTCTACCAGTTTCACCACCTGCTGCCCGAGTTCACCGCCTTGGAGAATGTGGCCATGCCCCTGCTCATCCGGGGTGAGAGTGCCCAGCAGGCCGCCGGGGCGGCCCGCGAGGTGTTGGAGCGTGTGGGGTTGGCGGACCGGGTGGAACACCGCCCAGGAGAGCTTTCGGGCGGGGAGCGCCAACGGGTGGCCATCGCCCGTGCCATCGTCACCCGTCCGCTGTGCATCCTGGCCGATGAACCCACCGGGAATCTGGATCGCCACACGGCGGCCCGGGTCTTCGGGCTGTTGCAGGCCCTCAACCGGGAGGCCGGCACGGCCGCCATCATCGTCACCCACGACCTCAACCTGGCCGGACAAGCCGACCGGATCTACCGGTTGGACGACGGGCAGCTACTGGAAGGCAACTAATCCCTCGGAGAGGACTGTCGGTGCGGAACTGGATCACCCGTCATTGCGAGCGAAGCGAAGCAATCTCCACCACTTGGAGTCAACCCAAGGAGATTGCTTCGCTTCGCTCACAATGACGGGTTATTCGGTGTTTCCTCAGTCTTTCGGGTGTCGCCCGTTGTGGGGGTACCGCTTGCTCCGGAGTTGGAGGTGACGGTAGACATAGAACCGCCAAGCAAGATGCGCCAATAAGTATCCGACCGCGGCGGCCAACAATCCGATGATGACCGAGCCGAGCAACAGCGGTTGCCAGATCTGCGCCAGATTGTCCCAGAACCACTCGACCCTCAGCTCGAACGGCTTGCGTTGGATGTTGGCGCCCATGATCTTGGCGCCCAGCTTGTAGGACGCATAGAGCATCGGTGGCATGGTGAACGGATTGGAGACCCAGACCAACGCCACCGAGATCAATAGATTGACCCGTACCAGGATGGCAACGCCCGCGGCCACGACCATCTGCATCGGGATCGGCAGCATACAGACAAAGAGCCCCACGGCGACGCCACCGGCCACCGAGCGCCGGTTGAGGTGGAGCAGAAAGGGGTCCTCCAGCAAGTGGCCGAAGAATCCGATTCGCCCCCGCTCCCGGATACTTTGCAGATCCGGGAGATAGCGTCTGAGCCATCTACGAGGCATCGCCTCTCCTACAATTTCAGCCTGTGGCCAAGCCTTTACCTCGCCACCGGGACCACGGTAAATTCGAATCCCGAAACGACTTTACATCACCAGGGATGGACCATGCGGGCAGGAGCGCTCGCCTTTTCCGCCGGTGTGCTGCTCTTCCATGGGGTGGTCGCCGCACCGTATACAGGCTGGTTGCCGGCCGTACTGGGCTTGGCGGCTGCGGCGTTGCTCTGCTGCCGGCCGCCCCCTATACACTGGCTTGCTTGGTCCCTGGTGGGCTTCGCCTGGACCGCATTCCAGATCGAACACCTCATGGACCGGCAACTCGACCTTCCCGCCGGTGCCCATGCCGATGTGGTGCTCGATGTGCGCATCGCCGATATACCACATCGCGATGCGCAACGTACCGTATTTTACGCTATTCCGCTCGCCTCACCGGATGAATGGGGCCTGGAGAACCCACCGCGCCAGCTTCGCCTGGCTTGGTACGGACCGGCGCCGCGACTCTCTCCCGGGGAAGAGTGGCGGTTACCGCTCCGCCTGCGTCCGCCGGACGGCTTTCTCAACCCGGGTGGCTTCGACTACCAGCGCTGGCTCTTCGTGCGCCGTGCCGGGGCCACCGGCTATGTACGGACGGGGCGGTCGGTCGCTACGCCGGAATGGCTGGGGGAGACGGCTTCGTTTCACCGCGTGCGGGAACGGATCGCCCGGGCGGTGGAGCACCGGATGGAGGGTTCCCCCCGTACCGGGTTGGTCCAGGGGCTGGCCGTGGCGGTGCGCACCGGTATCAGCGACGATCAGTGGCAAGTGCTCTCCCGCACCGGTACCGGCCACCTGTTGGCCATCTCCGGCCTCCATGTAGGCCTGGTTGCCGGGATGGCCGGGGGTGCCGTGGCGCTGGGCTGGCGGTTGTTCCCTTTCCTGATTCGAGCCACCCCCGCCACGGTGGCCGGCGGGTTGGCGGCGTTGGGGGCGGCTTCGATCTACGCGGTATTGGCCGGTTTCACGCTGCCCACGCAACGGGCACTCGTTATGTTAACGGTGTTCGTTACGGCGTTACTCCTGCGCCGCTCCTCCCATGGGTGGCACTCTTGGGCCGTGGCCGCCGCGGCGGTGCTCGGTCTCGACCCCATGGCGCCCCTGGAAGCAGGATTCTGGCTCTCTTTCACCGCCGTGGCCACGATCCTCCTGGGGATCCAATACCACTCGCCGACGCGGCCCCGTTTGTGGGCTTGGCTGCGCCTGCAGTGCGTGATCAGCTTGGCGCTGCTGCCGCTGCTCGCGCTGTGGTTCGGTGAGGTCCCGTGGGTGTCGCCGCCGGCGAACATCGTCGCCATCCCGGTGGTGGGGTTCGCGGTGGTACCGCCTGTCTTGCTCGGTGTCGCCTTGTTACCGCTCAGCGAGACGTTGGCCGGCCTTTGTTGGCATTTGGCGGACTGGGTATTGGCCCTACTTTGGCACTTCCTGGCCCCCGCCGCCGAGTGGACAGAAGCCGGAAGCCCCGGAGGACGGTTCCCGGCATGGCTTCTGTGGGCCTCCGGCATCGGTGCTTGGCTCACCTTGATGCCGCGCGGATGGCCGGCACGGTTGGTGTGCGTTCCACTGCTGGCCGCGCTGGCCTTTCCTCCCGTCGATCCTCCTCCCGCCGGCCCCCGGGTCACGCTGTTTGATACCCGGGGCGGCATCACCGCATTGGTGGTCAGTGACGGTGTGGCGGTGGTCTACGGCCTCGGTCCCGGAGGCGGTTTGAACGGTGTGCGCATCGCGTTGGAGCCGTACTGGAGCCGCCGGGGCGGTGTGCCGGACTTGGCGGTGGTGCCGCGCCAAGACGCCTTCTGGTCCGGCGGGCTCGCCACCTTCGAGACGTTGTGGCCCGATGTACCCATCTACCGGGGGG
>SKYL01000212.1 GCA_007127935.1 Halorhodospira sp.
CAACACAGACTCCTTTCCGTCCATGGCTCCTCACTCCCATCTCCCAATCCTTGGAGCGGGTTCCAGCATGCAACACCCTCGGCGCCATGCCAACCCTCGTTTTCTCTTTTTCAGCACGTAGACGAAGCCCCAACCGGTATACTCCCCGCCTGCAAAAAAACGCCGAGGCCCCCATGGAGCGCATCGAGACCCGCATCGCCGCCGAGCTCAACGTCAAAGAGAGCCAAGTCACGGCCGCCGTGGCCCTGCTGGACGGCGGCGCCACCGTGCCGTTCATCGCCCGCTACCGCAAAGAGGCCACCGGCGGCCTCGACGACGCCCAACTGCGCACCCTGGAAGACCGCCTCACCTATCTGCGGGAACTGGACGACCGCAAGGAAACCGTCCGCCGCGCCATCGACGAACAGGGCAAACTCACCGATGAGTTGTCCGAGGCGATCCGCGCCGCCGAGACCAAGACCCGGCTGGAGGACCTTTACCGCCCGTACCAGAAAAAGCGCCGCACCAAGGCGCAGATCGCCCGTGAGGCCGGCCTGGAGCCCTTGGCCGACGCCTTGCTGGCCGACCCCACGCTGATCCCCGAGACCGCCGCGGCCCCCTACGTCACCGGCCCCGCCCCGGAAGGCTCCGAGACCCCCGGTGTCGCCGACGTGGAGGCCGCCCTGGACGGGGCGCGGCAGATCCTGATGGAGCGCTTCGCCGAAGACGCCGACCTGGTAGAGGAGTTGCGCGAGTACGGATGGCGGCGAGGCTACCTGGCCAGCCGGGTCTTCGAGGGCAAGGAAGGGGTGGGCGCCCGTTTCCGCGACTACTTCGACCACACCGAGCCGCTGCGCAAGGTTCCATCCCACCGCGCCCTGGCCATGTTCCGCGGCCAATCCGAAGACGTATTGCGTTTGGAGTTGGCGTGGACCGACGCCGAGGCCCGGGGCGAGACCGACGACGGCCCCTCGCCGGGGGAGGCGGCCATCGCCCGTCGCTTCGGCCTCGCCAGCCGGGGCCGCCCCGCCGACCCCTGGCTGGCACGCACCGCCCGCCTCGCTTGGCGCGCCAAGCTCTCCCTCCATCTCGACTTGGCGCTGAAGCGCCGGCTCCGCGAGGACGCCGAGGAAGAAGCCATCCGGGTCTTCGGCGCCAACCTCCACGACTTGTTGCTGGCCGCCCCCGCAGGGCCCCGCCCCACCCTGGGCATCGACCCGGGGCTGCGCACCGGGTGCAAGGTAGCCGTTATCGACGCCACCGGCGCCGTGGCCACCACAGCCACCATCCACCCCTTCGCCTCGGGAGCAGGGCAACGGGAGCGTCGCCGGGAGGAGTCCATTGCCGCCCTGGCCGAACTGGCCCGCCGCCACGCCGTGGATTTAGTGGCCATCGGCAACGGCACCGCCTCCCGGGAGACCGACGCCCTGGTGGCCGAACTGATCCGCCGCCACCCGGAACTGCGGCTCCACAAGGTCCTGGTCTCCGAGGCCGGCGCCTCGGTCTACTCCGCCTCGGAACACGCCTCCCGCGAACTCCCGGACCTGGACGTCACCCTGCGCGGCGCCGTCTCCATCGCCCGGCGCCTGCAAGACCCACTGGCGGAACTGGTCAAGATCGAACCGAAATCCATCGGCGTCGGCCAGTACCAACACGACGTCAACCAGACCCGTCTGGGCCACAAACTCGAAGCCATCGTGGAAGACTGCGTCAACGCCGTGGGGGTGGACGTGAACACGGCATCGGTCCCGCTGCTGGCCCGGGTCTCCGGCCTCGGCCCGACCTTGGCCGAGAACGTGGTGGCCTTCCGCCAGGAGCGGGGCGGCCTGCGCAGCCGCAAGGAGTTGCAGAAGGTGCCCCGCCTCGGTCCCAAGGCCTTCGAGCAAGCAGCCGGCTTCCTGCGCATCCCCAGCGGGAACGACCCGCTGGACGCCTCGGCAGTCCACCCGGAGGCGTACCCCGTGGTGCAGCGCATCGCCGCCGACACCGGGCGCGAGATCGCCTCACTGATGGGCGACGAACCGTTCCTGCGCACCCTCGACCCGTCCCGCTACACCGACGAGCGGTTCGGCAAACCCACCGTCCGCGACATCCTGGCCGAGCTGGCGAAGCCCGGTCGCGATCCGCGCCCGGAGTTCCGCACCGCCGCGTTTCGCGACGGCGTCGAGGAGATCGGCGACCTGGAACCCGGCATGGTGCTGGAGGGAACAGTCACCAACGTCACCAACTTCGGCGCCTTCATCGATATCGGCGTCCACCAGGACGGCTTGGCCCATATCTCGGCGCTCTCCACCGAGTACGTCCGCAACCCCCGGGACGTGGTCCGCGCCGGCGATGTGGTGCGGGTCAAGGTCATGGAAGTGGACCTGCCGCGCAAACGGATCGCCCTCTCCATGCGGCTTGACGATGAGCCGGGAGCGCCGAGGGAGGACGCTCGTGGCGTGTCGGCCAAAGGCGAGAAAAAGAAGGCGGACATTCGGAACCGGAATGGCCGAAACCGCCGGGGCGAAAGGCAGGAAAGACCGACCCCGGCCCCAACGCCGGCCACCGCGCTGGCCGAAGCATTTCGCAAGGCCAAGTGACGTGTCGTGAAACCGGATTCGGGCCGAGGGGCGCGTTACCCCTTCTCGTATTTGAAGGAGACGTCCACCTTCACCCGGTAGAATTCAATGCTGCCATCGTCCCGGAGCTTGAGATCGAACTCCCGCACCTCCGCCACGCGCATGTGGCGGATCGATTGGCGGGCCACCTCGATGGCGTACTTGGCCGCATCCTCCCACGAGGTGGGGCTGGTGCCGATGATCTCGACGATCTTGTAGGCGCTCATGGAACCTGCTCTCCCAAGGCTGCACTCTTTCGGGAAAGTGTAGACGTTCCCCCGGCGCCCGCCTCCCGATGCAGTCTGGTGTGACACCCCTTCCAGCATCCGCCACCATCCTTCCCTGGACCCTCCCTGTCGCCGTCCTTGGAGGCCTTGGCCCCCACCTCCATCCGTGGCGCGCGACGGTCCCGAAAAAGGGGTGTCACACCACACTCCACCGCCCCTGGAGCGGCCTTTGCCTAGCGATACTCGTCGGAATCTCCCCGATGCACCGGCGCGCTGTAGATGAAGCTAACCGGCCGGCTCCCCAGGGCCGCGGCCAGAGACGGCTGCCGTGCGGGGCGGCTTTGGAGCTCCGCAGGGGCACAGCGCAGACGGCACCCACCGCCGGCGGATTGCTCCACCCCACAGACCGGGGCGTCTTGATCCATTTCCTCCCCATGACGCAGCGCGGAGTCGAGCCAGACCAACGTGGGGGAATCCCCGCCGCCGGTCATCACCGCCTCCAGCAGGGCCTCCCCCGCTTCCGAGCGGGCCGCAAGCACGGCCTGGAACCGGTGCGGCACCGCCTTTAGGCGATCGACACCACGACCGATATCCATCCAGTACTCGCCGGCGGCCCCGGTCAACTGTTCACCGATAACCGCCGCGATATAAGTGCGGCCCAGGACCAGGATCATGCCGCTTCCCTCCGCCCCAGAGGCATCCGAGCACCGACCGCCGCACGCATCTCGTCGTTCACCGGCACCCAGCACGCCACCGAATTCACATGCCCGACACGCCGGGAGCGCCCTTCGCCGAAACGATGGAGCGGGATTCCGGAACGGCGAAGCAGACGCTCCAGGGCCACGCTGGTCACCGTGACGTAGGCGTCGATGCCGTGGTCATCGGCGTACTCGATCACTTCTCGGATCATCTCCAGCGTGGTGTTCCCCACCAGTGCCGCCCGGTGATCTCCGGGGGCCGCCTGGGCCACCGCGAACCGGCTCAACTCCCAGATCCGCGGGTCCCGCGGCGCCTCTTCGCCGTCCAACAACTCGGGAAAGGTGTCCCGCAGCATGTACCGCCCGGTGGTGGGCAACATCCGCCAGCAACCGACCACGTCACCGTCGTCCCGCCGAGCCGCCATATAGACCGGATCGAGGCGGTCGTAACCGTCCACCTCACGCCCGGCCCGGGTGGTCACCCGCCAACCGAGGCGGCGGTGAAAGACCTCGAAGCGCAACCGGAACATCGCATCGAGAAGGCCCCGGTCCATACCGGGGTCCAGTGCCCGCCCCACTCGAATCTCCGCCATGAACCGTCCCCCCACAATGAACGTGGGGAACATCTAATCGCGGGCCACAGGGGGCTCGTAACTGTCAGTTCTTGCAGGAGACGAGGACTAACGATTCGTGTTATGGAAGGGGGTCAACGTGAGAGGCGCGGCTGGATATAGCCGCAGGCCACGGCACGCGCCACCGCCTGGGCCCGGTTGGTCACGTTGAGCTTTTCGGTGACGTTCTTCAGATGGAAGACCACCGTCCGCTCGCTGATGCCGAGGATGTTGCCGATCTCCCAGGCGGTCTTGCCTTCGGCGGTCCACAACAGGCACTCCCGCTCCCGCGTGGTCAACCCGTCGTAACGGATCGGCAGACATTCCTGATCGAAGACTGCCCGGGACGCCTCGTGCATATAGGTGGCCAGGAGTTGACCGATCGGCAGAACGCGCCGAATGGCTGCATCCATCTTGAAGTGGGGCTCGGTGGAAGCCAGGGACAACATGCCGAACTCACCACTCTTCCCATGAATGGGAAAACTGACTCCACTGCGCAACCCGTACTCTCCCGCCTCCCCCCAAAAACGCGCCTCTTTCTGCCGGCGGCGACCGGCGGCGGCCAAATCCCGCCAGACCACCGGCGTGGAGCGGGTGGCGCAGTGATGCACGGTGGGGTCCGCGGTCAGGTAGCCGGAGGCGTCGTAGTGCTCACGCCACTCGGCGGGATAGCCGCTGATGATGACGATCCGGGGCCGGACCAGCGAGACGGGGAATTGCGCGCCGTAAATGAAGTGGTCGAAGCCCACCTCCCTGCACAGACGGCTGCAGACACGGTGGATGCCATCCACATCCTCGGCGGCACGAACGGCCTCGATCATCTCAGCGCACACGGTGGCCGACGGATCGGAGCCAGAGTATCCCATGGTGGTCATAAGGCCGCCCTCGTCCACCCTTTACATCTCACCGGCCGGAAGGCACAACGCCGTTCAAACTATTCCTTTACCGGGGAGCGGTCAACTCGGGGTTCCGGACCGAGTGGAAGGTCCCCGGCAACGCCAATACTCGATCTCCGGCCGGAGACAGAGATCGCGCACCCATTGCTCCGCCGCCGCCAAGCGTTCCATGACGGCCGGACTCACCGGCTCGCCCAAGCCGAAGCGCTCACCGCGCACCTTCAACAGCCAAGCGGCGGGGGGTGATGGTCCCATGGTTTGTACGTAGGCGTGGAGCACCGCCGCCGGGCTCATGGCGTGGCTGCTGTAGCTGGCATCCCGGTGAGGTGTAACGGGAGAGAACTCGTAAGGCACCGGCCCCGACGCGGCGGCGTCGATGAACAGCGCAAGACGATGTCCGCAAAGATCGAGGGCGTGCTCCGGTTGAAACTGGAAGGCCTCGATCAGCGTCACGGGCAACGGCGAATCCCGCGTGTGCAGCCATCGCCGCAGCCGGCCCAACAGCAACGGCCCCACCGCGTCGTCCCCCCGCGACGGGTTCCCGCATGCCAACACCACGACACCCCCGCCCTGGGGGTGACACCCCGTCATCGCGAGGCCCGGAGGGCCGTGGCGATCTCCCGGAGACTGCCGCGCCCCTTCGGGCCTCG
>SKYL01000178.1 GCA_007127935.1 Halorhodospira sp.
CGCCCTTCAGCGCTTCCAGGAAGCGGGCCTCGGCGTCCACGTGGATAACACGCACGCCCATGTGACGGGCGAAGGTGGCCATCACCTGCTCCGCCTCACCCAGCCGCAACAGCCCGTTGTCGACGAAGACGCAGGTGAGCCGGTCGCCGATGGCGCGGTGGAGCAGCGCCGCGGTCACCGACGAATCGACACCGCCGGACAATCCCAACACCACCCGGCCGTCCCCCACCTGGGTGCGAATCCGGGCGATACAGTCGTCGATGATGTTGCCCGGGGTCCAGTCGCCGGGGCAGCCGCAGATCTCGCGCACGAACCGCTCCAGGATGCGGCCGCCCTGGGGGGTGTGGGTCACCTCCGGGTGGAACTGAAGCCCGTACCACCCCCGCTCGTCGTCGCCGATGCCGGCCACCGGGGCGCTCTCGGTGCTGGCGATGACCTTGAAGCCGGCGGGCGGCTCGATCACCCGGTCGCCGTGGCTCATCCAGACATCGAGCAGGCCCCAGCCTTCGGGGCTGGCGTGGTCCTCGATGTCGCGCAGCAGTCGGGAGTGGCCCCGGGCGCGGACCTGGGCGTAGCCGAACTCCTTCTCGGATGAGGTCTCCACCGCGCCGCCCAGGTGGGCGGCCAGCGCCTGCATGCCGTAGCAGATACCGAGGAGCGGCACGCCCAACTCCAGCACCGCGCCGGGCACCCGCGGCGCCTCGGCCACCACCGTCGACTCCGGTCCGCCGGAGAGGATCACCCCGGAAGGGCGAAAGGCGGTGATGGCGGCGTCGCCGCAGTCGTGGGCGTAGATCTCGCAGTAGACGCCGCTCTCCCGTACCCGGCGGGCGATGAGCTGCGTGTATTGGGAGCCGAAGTCGAGGATCAGAATCCGGTGGGCGTGGATATCGGTCACGGCGGCTTCACTGGACACGGTAGTTGGGCGCCTCTTTGGTGATGGAGACGTCGTGGACGTGGCTCTCGCGCATCCCGGCCGCGGTGATGCGCACGAACTGCGGTTTGCTCCGCATCTCCTCGATGGTGGCGCAGCCGACGTAGCCCATGCTCGCGCGGATGCCCCCCAGGAGTTGGTTGACGATGGTCACCATGCTCCCCTTGTACGGCACCCGCCCCTCGATGCCCTCCGGCACCAGCTTGTCCACCGACGTGGTCCCCTCCTGGAAGTAGCGGTCGGCGCTGCCCTGGCTTCCAGCCATGGCCCCCAACGAGCCCATGCCGCGGTACGACTTATACGAACGGCCCTGGTACAGCTCCACCTCGCCGGGGGCCTCCTCGGTGCCGGCCAGCAGGCTCCCCACCATCAGCGCGTGGGCGCCGGCGGCCAACGCCTTGGCGGCATCACCGGAGAAGCGCACCCCGCCGTCGGCGATCAACGGCACGCCGGTCCCCTCCAGCGCCCGCGCCACCTCGCTGACGGCGGTGATCTGCGGCACGCCGACACCGGCGATGATCCGCGTGGTGCAGATGGAACCCGGTCCGATACCGACTTTGACGCCGTCCGCCCCCGCCTCCGCCAAATCCCGGGCCGCCTCCGCGGTGGCGATGTTGCCGGCGATGACATCCACGTCGGGGTAGTGCTGCTTGACCCAACGGAGGCGATCCAGGACGCCGGCCGAATGGCCGTGAGCCGTGTCGAGGACCAACACATCGACGCCGGCGGCCGTCAACGCCGCCACCCGCTCCTCGGTGCCGGCGCCGACACCGATGGCGGCGCCCACCCGCAACCGCTCGTACTCGTCCTTGCAGGCGTTGGGATAATCCCGTGCCTTCTGAATATCCTTCACGGTGATCATGCCGCGCAGCCGGAAGGCGTCGTCCACCACCAGGATCTTCTCGATGCGATGCTGATGCAGCTTCGCCAACACCTCCTCCCGGTCGGCACCCTCGTGGACCGTCACCAGCCGCTCCTTCGGCGTCATCGCCGCCGAGATCGGCTCGCCGACGCGGGTCTCGAAGCGCAGATCCCGGCCGGTGACGATGCCGACCAAGGCCTCGCCGTCCACTACCGGCACCCCGGAGATCCCGTGGGCCCGGGTCAGATCCATGACCTCACCGATGGAGGCGGTGGGCGCCACGGTGATCGGCTCCTTGATCACGCCGCTCTCGAACTTCTTGACCCGCCGGACCTCAGCCGCCTGTTGCTCCACGGTCAGGTTCTTGTGGACGATCCCGATGCCGCCCTGCTCCGCCAGCGCAATGGCCAGCCGCGCTTCGGTGACGGTATCCATGGCGGCGGACACCAGCGGAATACTGAGGGCGATACGGCGGGTCAGGCGGGTGCGCAAATCGACTTCACGGGGCAGGACGGACGAGCGGGCGGGAAGAAGGAGGACATCGTCGAAGGTCAGGGCCTCTTGGGCAATGCGCATGGAGCGGAACCTCGTGGGCGTGCGCCCCTGGACCGGGGCTGGATGTAGCCGGATATTTTAACAACCTGCCGCCGTCAGGCAATTCCGAGTTCCACTCGACCCAAAAATCCTGCTGAACCGGTACCATGGCGCCATGGACGCCCCCATCGACGCCGCCGGGCGGGTGATCTACACCCCGTCACGCCTCAACCAGGAGGTCCGCCTGCTGCTGGAGACCGCCCTGCCCGCCCTCTGGGTGGAAGGCGAGATCTCCAACCTCGCCCGGCCGTCGTCCGGCCACCTCTATTTCACCCTGAAGGACCGCGACGCCCAGGTCCGCTGCGCCTTCTTCAAGGGCAAGGCCGTGGGGCTGCACCACCGCCCGGAGAACGGCGACCACGTGCGGGTGCGCGCAAAGGTCAGCCTCTACCCGGCCCGGGGCGAGTTCCAGTTGATCGTCGAGCACCTGGAGGACGCCGGGGAGGGCGCCCTGCAGCGGGCCCTGGAAGCGTTGAAGGCGAAGCTCCAAGCCGAAGGGCTCTTCGACCCGGCCCGCAAGCGGCCCCTGTCCCGCCTGCCACGGCGGATCGGCGTGATCACGTCACCCACCGGGGCGGCGATCCGGGACGTACTGACCGTGCTCCGGCGGCGCTTTCCGGCGCTGCCGGTGCGGATCTATCCGGTGCCGGTCCAGGGCGACGCGGCGGCCCCGGCCATCGTCGAAGCGCTGGTGGCGGCGGCCCGGCGGCGCGACGTGGACGTATTGCTGTTGACCCGGGGCGGCGGCTCGTTGGAAGACCTGTGGCCGTTCAACGATGAACGGGTGGTGCGCGCCGTCCACGCCTGTCCGATCCCGGTGGTTAGCGCCGTCGGCCACGAAGTGGACGTCACCCTCTCCGATCTCGCCGCCGACCAGCGCGCCGCCACCCCCTCGGCGGCGGCGGAACTCCTCAGCCCCGACAGCGCCGAGTGGGTGGAACGGCTGACGGCCCACCGCCGGCGCATCACCGACGCCGTCCGGCGGCTCATCCGGCAGCGCCGGGACGGCCTCGGCGCCCTCACCCGGCGGCTCACCGCCCAGCATCCGGGGCGGCGCCTCAAGGAGCGCGCCCAACGCCTCGACGAGTTGGAACAACGGTTGGTCCGCGCCTGCCGCGACAACCTCGCCGGGCGGCGCCGCACCCTGGAGGGATTGGCCCGGGCGCTCCACGCGGTCAGCCCCCTGGCCACCCTCGAGCGCGGCTACGCGGTGGTGCAACGGGAGCGGGACGGCACCCTGCTGCGGGACGCCGTGGCGGTGGAAGTGGGAGAGACGGTACGCGCCACCCTCGCCCGGGGTAAAATCGTGGCCCGCGTAGAGAGCCGCCATACCGAGGAGACCGATGCCTTACAGCCGCCGGTGGAACCGAACGATGACTGACCCACGAAGCCGCCGGCTTCCCGCCGCGATCCATGGCTGGGTGGTGGCGTTTTCTCTATTGCTCTTCGGCGGCCCCGCCGCCACGGCGGCGGCACTGCCCCAACACTGGCCGATCCCGGGAGGGATCGCGGTGGTGCCGTTGGAGACCGAATCCCGCCCCGAGCGGGTCCGCTACCAGGGGCGGGACGTGCTGGTGGTCAACGGCGGCGACGGCTGGCAGGCGGTGGTGGGCATTGCCCTGGGGGCGGAGCCGGGCGAACACACCCTGGAAGTGGACGGCCGCCCGCGCCCCTTCCGCGTCCTCGCCTACCAGTACGAGGCGCAACGGCTCACCATCCCGGAGGAGCGACTCGTCTCCCCCGGACCGGATGATCTGAAGCGCATTCGCGGCGAAACCCGGCGCATCCGTGGGGCCTACGTCAGCGATGTGGTGGACCGCACACCCCGCCTCGACCTCAAGGTGCCGGTGGCCGACGCCCGCCGCAGCTCCCCCTTCGGCACCCGCCGCTACCTCAACGGCCAGCCCCGCAACCCCCACAACGGCCTCGACTTGGCGGCGCCGGTGGGCACCCCCATCGTCGCCACCGAGGCGGGGATGGTGGTGGAGAAGGGCCACTTCTTCTTCAACGGCAAGACCATCCTCATCGACCACGGCGGCGGCTTGGTCACCATGTATTGCCACATGGACCAAATGGATGTAGAGATCGGCCAGGAGGTGTCCCGGGGCGAGCGGATCGGCACCGTCGGCGCCACCGGCCGGGTCACCGGCCCCCACCTCCATTGGACCGTGGTCCTCAACGGCAACGCCGTCGATCCGGCACTCTTTCTGCCGCAGTCCGACTAAGCAAAAGCTGAACCCATCCCTTGCCCCTAACTGGCGGGAACCCGATCCCCGGTTTAGACTCCAACGAGACAACCTTAAGAGCAGCCACCTTATTTTCCGGGAGGATCGACCATGTCCCAGCGCCGTGTCGTGATCTGCGCGCCCACCCGCACAGCCCTTGGCACCTTCGGCGGCACCCTCAAGAACACCGCGGCCCCCGATCTGGGCGCCGCGGTGATCCGCTCATCGCTGACCCACGCCGGTCTCGATCCTGCCGCCGTGGACACCGTCATCATGGGCAATGTGATTCAAGCCGGCTGCAAGATGAACCCGGCCCGGCAGGCGGCGGTCAATGGCGGCATCCCGGTGGAGGTGCCGGCACTCACCGTCAACCGCGTCTGCGGCTCCGGCGCCCAGGCCGTGATCAACGGCTTCCAGGAAATCGCCCTGGGCATGGCCGACTGCGCCGTGGCCGGTGGCATGGAGAACATGGACCGCGCACCCTATCTGGTGATGCAGGGCCGCTACGGCTTCCGGCTCGGCCACGGTCAGATGATGGATGCGGTCCTCCACGACGGCCTCAACGACGCCTTCAGCGACCAGCACTCCGGCTGGCACACCGAGGATCTTGCCGAGAAGTACCAGATCTCCCGCGACGAGCAGGACCAGTGGGCGCTGCGCTCCCAGAAGCGGTTCGGCGCCGCCCAGGCGGAGGGCCGCTTCGAGTCGGAGATCACCCCGGTAGAGGTCCCCGACCGCAAGGGTACCATCCGCTTCGACACCGACGAGCACAACCGCCCGGACACCACCATCGAAGGGCTGCAGAAGCTCCGCTCCGCCTTCCGCAAGGACGGCACCAACACCGCCGGCAACGCGCCGGGGTTGAACACTGGTGCCGCGGCCATGGTGGTGGCCGGGGAGGACTACGCCGAGAAGAAGGGCCTCTCTCCGGTGGCCCGGATCGTTGCCTACGGCGTCGGCGGCGTCGAGCCCGGTATGTTCGGCATGGGTCCTGTTCCGGCGGTCAAGCAATGCCTGGAGC
>SKYL01000254.1 GCA_007127935.1 Halorhodospira sp.
GCGGCGACCGGGTCGGCCCCCACGGCGGCGGCCGCGGCCACCGCCCCGGCGGCGTTGGCCAAGTTGTGCCGCCCCGGCAGCGGCGGGCGGAGACCGCCCAGCCGGCGGCCGTTGTGGTAGAGCGCGGCGCCTTCCTCCTCGATGACGTACCGCCAATGGTTCTCCGGTCCCTGGCCCACCCGCTCCACCGGGGTCCAGCAGCCCCGGCGCAGGACCTCCTCCAAGTGAGGGTCGTCTCCGTTGACGAGTACCCGGCCGGCGGCGGGGACGGTCCGTACCGCGTGGTGGATCTGGGTGATGATGGACTCCAGATCCGGGTAGATGTCCGCGTGGTCGTACTCGAGATTGTTCAGCAGCAGTACCCGGGGGCGGTAGTGGACCAGCTTGGCCCGCTTGTCGAAGAAGGCGGTGTCGTACTCGTCGCCCTCCACCACGAAGGCCCGGCCCTCGCCCAAGCGGGCGGAACGGTCGGTCCACGACGGGGCGCCGCCGATCAGGTAGCCCGGCCGGTGGCCGGCCTGTTCCAGGATCCACGCGCACATGGCGGAGGTGGTGGTCTTGCCGTGGGTGCCGGCCACCGCCACCACGTGACGCCCCTGCAAGACCTGCTCGGCCAGCCACTGCGGTCCCGAGACATAGGGGAGCCCGTCGTCCAGCAGCCGTTCCACCGCTGGATTGCCCCGGGAGAGGGCGTTGCCCACCACGACTTGATCCGGGGGCGGCGACGGCCACGGGTGGCCGTAACCGGACACCATCTCGATGCCGGCGGCGGCCAGCAAGTCGCTCACGGGGGGGTAGGCGCCGGCGTCGGCGCCGGTGACTTGGTGGCCGGACTCCCGGGCCAGCAGCGCAAGGCCGCCCATGAAGGTGCCACAGATGCCGAGGACGTGAAGGTGCATGGATTGCCTCACCGGACCGGTAGACGACGACCCGGCCGCGACCGCTCCATGAACGTGGGTGGAACTGGTTGATCCCGTGATCATACTAGACGGGAGACGCAGAACAAGAAACGGCGATGGGAGGCGCACGATGTGGATCGAACGTCTTCTTGCGGACAAGGTCGGTGTCGGCACCCTGGAGGTGACATGGGCGGACGGCGGGCGCCGGAGCTACGGCAGTGGTGGTCCGCCCCGGGCGCAGATGGTCCTCCACCGGCCCCGGGCGCTGCGGCGGATCGCGTTGGATCCGGAATTCATGCTCGGGCAGACCTATATGGACGGCGATTGGAGTGCCGGGGAGGGCGGCGTGCCGGCGGTGTTGGCGGTCCTGCTCCGCAACTCGAAGCGGAAGGCCGGGGCGGTGAAGCGCGCCGCCCACCGCGCTCTGCGCCCACTGCAGCAGTGGAACCGCCGGGCGGCGGCCCGGCGCAACGCCGGCGCCCATTATAACCTCGACCAGTGGCTTTTCCGTGGTTTTCTCGATCATGAACTCCACTACTCGTGCGCCTACTTTCGCCGGCCCGATATGGACCTGGAGGCGGCACAGTACGCCAAGTGCGAGCATATCCGCCGCAAGCTCCTGCTGCGTCCGGGGGACCGGGTTCTCGATATCGGTTGCGGTTGGGGGTCTTTGGCGCTCCACTTGGCCCGCCGGGAAGGGAAGGTTCAAGTGGTGGGGCTGACCCTCTCCGAGGAACAATGCCGGGCGGCCCGGGAGCGGGTCCGGGAGGAGGGGTTGACGGACCAAGTGGAGATCCGCCTGCAGGATTACCGTGAGGTTACGGAGTGCTTCGACCGAGTGGTCAGCGTCGGCATGTTCGAACACGTCGGCGCCCCTTACTTTTCGACCTACTTCCGCAAGGTGCGGGATGTGCTGGCGGAGGACGGCGTAGCGATGATCCATACCATCGGGCGCATTACCCCCCCCGCTCTCACCAATCCGTGGATTCGCCGTCATATCTTCCCGGGCGGCTATATCCCCGCCGTCTCCGAGGTGGCGGCCGCCGTGGAGCGGAGCGGACTGGTGCAGACGGACCTGGAGATCCTCCGGTTGCACTACGCCTTGACCCTCTCTCATTGGCAGCGGCGCTTCCAGGCGTTGCGGCCGATTGTCGCGGAGCGAATGGGGGATCGCTTTTGCCGCATGTGGGAGTTCTATCTGGCGGTGAGCGAGGCCGCCTTCCGCTGGCGCGGGATGGCCGTTCTGCAGTTCCAACTGGCCCGGGATCAAGGGGCTGTGCCATTGACGCGGGACTATCTGTACGGCGGTGAGGCGGCGGTTTCGCCGGTTTTATCCGTACGATCAGAAAAGGCCCTTGACAGGGGGTTGGCGCGGCGCAACATTGTGGATTAAGGTGTCGGCGGAATATGGGTATTATTTTTTTCGGAGCGGAACGGATACTGGGCTCACGGATTCGGCGGGAGGGCCGATACCAGGACAGAGAGAGGCGGGACTTCGTATAGGCAACGCTGCGTGCCCAAGGCCGTAGCAACTCAGCCGGAGGTAGTGCCCCAATGGCCCGTGCCATGACCGCTGATCAACTGGAGCGCGAAAACGCCTGCTTCCGCGCCACCGGGGGTGTCAGCCAGTGCAACCGGGATTACGGATTCCGGCCCGCGTTCCTCGACGCAGATACCGGTACCGTCTATCTGTCGCGCAATCTCGATGGCAGCCTGGCGCCGTTCCACCGTCTGGACGGGCTCCCCGAGGAGTTGATTCAGGAGCGCGACGCCGGCGGCCGGGTGCTGGTGGTGAAGAGTTCCGTGGTCTCCGGATTCGAACGCGACGGCTGCTTCTATACTCGTGAACAGGCCGCCTGCATGGTGGTCGCCCCCCGCGGGGGCTGATTCTTAATGGAGCGCCAGCTCCAGGTCCGATTGCAAATCCCCGTGGATGCCCTCCAGGCCGTGGAAGAGGCCCTGGAAGACGCCGGCGCATTGGCGCAAACCCTGCTCTCCGGTGACGACTCCGAGCTTCTCGAGCCCGGTGTCGGCGAACACCCGTTGTGGCGGATCGTGCGGATGGCCGTTCTCTTTCCCGGCGAGACCGACCCGGAGACCGTCAAACACCAGTTGGCGGGGGTCTTGGGCGGCGATCCGCCGGCCTGGGCGGTGGAGTGGCTCGAGCCCCGGCCGTGGGAGCGGGCGTGGCTGGATGACTTCCATCCCATGGCCTTCGGGCGGCGGCTTTGGATCGTCCCCAGCGGTCACCGGCCGCCGTTGCCCGATGGCGCCGTGGCGGTCCATCTCGACCCCGGGCTCGCCTTTGGGACCGGTACTCATGAGACCACCGCCCTGTGCCTGGAGTGGTTGGACAGCCAACCGTTGGCGGGACGGGTGGTGCTGGATTACGGTAGTGGTTCCGGTGTGCTTAGCGTTGCCGCCGCAAAGCTGGGGGCCTCCCGCGTGGTGGCGGTGGACAACGATCCCCAGGCGCGACAAGCAACGGCGGAGAATGCGGCACGCAACGGCGTCGCGGAACGGGTGGTGGTGGCCGCGCCCGGGGAAGATGACGCCGTCACGGCGGATTTCGTTGTGGCTAACATCCTTGCCGGGACGTTAGTGCGATTGGCTCCGCAGTTGATGGCGCGGTGCCGGTCCGGTGGTGGTATGGCCCTGTCCGGCATCTTGCAGGGGCAGGAGCAGGCCGTCATGGAGGCGTTTGCCGGTGCGGTGCGGTGGATGCCGCCCCGGAAGCGGGGCCAGTGGCTGCTGCTGGCGGGGCGCAGAAACTGAGGGGATGGTGTCCCGACCCGATGCCGGGGTCGAAGGATCACGTGGATAAGGAGAGACGGCCTGTGTACACCCAGTGTCCCGGTTGTGGAACGGTATTCAAGGTGCATGCCTGGCAACTGCGCAAGGCTGGCGGGCGGGTTGGCTGCGGGCTGTGCCACGCGACTTTCGATGCGCTGGAGCAACTGAGTGACCAACTGCCGGATGCCCTGGCCGCCGAGGCCAAAGCGCCGCTGTTGGACGCGCAGCCGGAGGTGGCGGCGCCCGCTCCGGGGAACGAACAGCCGATGGCGGAACCCGGGCCCGCCGCGCCGGAACCGGAGGAGGTCCCGGGGTACCCGGAGCCCGAGATCCTGACGGAGGCGGCCGTTGAGCCGGTATCCGGGGTGCGCCCCGAGGCGGATGCGGAGCCCATGGAGTGGGACGACGGGGAGCCGGAGGGGCCGCATCGCCGGGAACCATCGGTGGCGGATGGTGATGATTCGACCCAAGAATTGTTCGAACAGTGGTCCGCGGACGGCGTGGACTTTACACGGACTGCCCGGGGAGGGGAGGGAGATGGCCCGGAAAAGCAGTCACGGAAGCGGGGCGGTGGGTTCCTGTGGGGGATGTTGGCGGGCCTGTTGATTCTGGCGTTGGCGGTTCAAGGGACCTACCTTTACCGGGACGAGTTGGCGAGGGAGCCCGCCCTGAGAGGATGGGTGGAGTGGGTCTGCTCGGTGTTGGGCTGTACTGTGGCTCCCCCCTCCCGGCTGGATGCGCTGGAGATCCGGGAACGCTGGATGGAGCCGCACCCGCACCGGGAGGGTTTCCTGTTGGTGGGGGCGGTATTGGTCAACGGGGCCGCCTATCCTCAGGCTTACCCGGAGGTCCGCATCCTGTTGCGCGATATCGAGGGGAACGTGGTGGCCGACCGTTGGTACCCGCCCCAGGCCTACTTGGACGACAGCCGTCTCCGCACACGACTGGAAGCGGGCATGCCGGTGGGGCAAGGGGTGCCGTTGCGCCTCGATATCCAGGGGCCCGAAGGTGGCGCCGAGAGCTTCCAGCTGGAGTTCCGCGCCCCCCGCTGAGGAAACACTGAATGGCCCGTCATTGCGAGCGAAGAGAAGCAATCTCCACCACTTGGACGTCAACCCATGGAGATTGCTTCGCTGCGCTCGCAATGACGGGCAACCCCGCAATGATGGGGAGGGAAGGGGTTTGTTCATGGTTACCCTAGAGACGCCGAGGTGATTGGCGCTTTATGCGGGGTGGGATAATCGGTATTCTTCCAGCGGATGGCGCAGGGGGGCCAAGATGGGTGACAGCGGTATCGAATATGGGATGGGCCGGGCACAAGAGCGGTCCCGCACGGAGCCGGAGAGTACCGGCGGCCCCATCCGGGAGGCGGTCACCCAGGCGCTGGAGGGCTATTTCCGCCAACTTAATGGATACGACTGCAGCGGCCTGTACCGCCTGGTCTTGACAGAGGTGGAGGTGCCCATGCTGCGGGCGGTGATGGACTACTGCGTCGGCAACCAGACCCGGGCGGCGCAGCTCCTTGGAATCAATCGCGCCACTCTGCGCAAAAAGCTCAGGAACTACGGTCTGGACGAATAGCGCTCCAACCGACGACTCTATCGAACCTTGACTCAGCCGCTTCCGGCGGCCTCAGCAGGCGGTGTTATGACGGTACAAAACGGCGTCCGGCCCGTACGCCGGGCACTCATTAGCGTTTTCGACAAAGAAGGGATCGAGGCGTTCGCGCGGGAACTCCACCAGCGCGGTGTCGAGATCCTCTCCACCGGTGGGACCGCCAGCCTGTTGGAGGCGGCGGGTATCCCGGTCCGGGGCGTCTCTTCGTATACCGGGTTCCCGGAGATCATGGAGGGGCGCGTCAAGACCCTCCACCCGCGCATCCACGGGGGGCTCCTGGGCCGCCGCGGCGTCGATGACGGGGTCATGGGTGAGCACGGCATCGAGCCGATCGATCTGCTCTGTGTGAACCTCTATCCCTTCGAGCGAGCCGTGGCCGCCGACGACTGCACGCCCGCCCGGGCGGTGGAGAACATCGATGTGGGCGGGCCGGCCATGATCCGTGCCGCCGCCAAGAATCATGACGATGTGGTGGTGTTGACCTCCGCCGGCGACTACGCCGCGGTGCTGGAAGAGATCGACCGCAACGGCGGGACCACCGCCGCGACGCGCCGACGGCTGGCGGCGGACGCCTTCGCGCATACCGCCCGTTACGACGGCGCGGTAGCGGCGTACTTCTCCTCGCTGAAGGAGGAAGAGACGGAGGGTGGGCCCGAGACCCCGTCCCGGGCGCCGTTCCCACGCTGGTGGACCGGTCAGTTCGAGAAGGTCTCCGAGATGCGGTACGGGGAGAACCCCCACCAGCGGGCCGCGTTCTACCGCGAACCCGGTGTGGCGGAGCCGTGCGTGGCCACGGCCCGCCTCATCCAGGGTAAGCCGTTGTCGTTCAACAACGTGGCGGACACCGACGCCGCCCTGGAGTGCGTCAAGGGGTTCGCCGAGCCCACCTGCGTCATCGTCAAGCACGCCAATCCCTGTGGGGTCGCCTCGGCGCCGGGGCTGTTGGAGGCGTACGGGCTGGCCTACGACGTCGATCCCACCTCGGCCTTCGGCGGGATCATCGCCTTCAACCGGGAGTTGGACGAGGCCACCGCCTCGGAGATCTTGGCGCGGCAGTTCGTGGAGGTGGTGGTGGCCCCGGCCGTAAGCGTCGGCGCGGCGGAGCGCTTCGCCGGGAAGCCCAACGTCCGCCTCCTGGAGACCGGGATGTGGTCGGCGGTGCCGGGGGCGGCCCTCGAACTCAAGCGGGTGCGGGGCGGCTTGCTGGTGCAGGACGCCGACACCGCCCGTGTGGAGCGCCAAGCGCTGCGGGTGGTGACCCAGCGTCAGCCGACGGAGCAGGAGTGGGCGGATCTCCTTTTCGCCTGGGAGGTGGTCCGCCACGTCAAGTCCAACGCCATCGTCTTCGCCGGTGGCGGGCGGACCCTGGGCATCGGCGCCGGTCAGATGAGCCGCGTCTTCAGCACGCGCATCGCCACCGAGAAGGCGCAGGAGGCTGGCCTGGCCCTGGCCGGGTCGGCGTTGGCGTCCGACGCGTTCTTCCCGTTCCGGGATGGCGTCGATCAGGCCGCCGAGGCCGGTGCCGCCGCGGTCATTCAGCCCGGTGGTTCGATCCGGGACGAGGAGGTCATCGCCGCCGCCGACGAGCACGGCATGGCGATGGTCTTCACCGGTATGCGCCACTTCCGGCACTGACAGCGAACGAGCGGGGGCATCCCATGAAGGTATTGGTGGTAGGCGGCGGGGGGCGTGAGCACGCCATGGCGTGGGCGCTGGCTCGCTCGCCCCGGGTGGAAGCGGTGATCGTGGCGCCGGGGAATGCCGGTACGGCGCTGGAGCCGAAGGTGCGCAACGCCCAGGTCGGCGCCGGTGACATCCCGGCCTTGGCCCAGTTGGCTCGCCATGAAGCCGTCGAGTTCACCGTGGTGGGGCCCGAGGCCCCGCTGGTGGCGGGTATCGTCGACGCCTTCTCGGAGGCCGGGTTGCGTTGTCTGGGGCCGACCCAGCAGGCGGCGGAACTGGAAGGCTCCAAGGCCTTCGCCAAGTCGTTCATGGTACGCCACGGTATCCCCACGGCTGCCCACGAGACCTTCGCCGACTTGGATGCCGCCGCCGCCTATATCCGCGAGGTGGGCGCGCCGGTGGTGATCAAGGCCGACGGCCTGGCCGCCGGCAAGGGCGTCACGGTGGCCGAAAACCTGGATGAGGCCTTGTTGGCCGCCGAGGGGATGCTGTCGGGGGAGGCCTTCGGCGAGGCGGGCCGCCGGGTGGTGGTGGAAGAGCGGTTGGTGGGCGAGGAGATCAGCTTCATTGCCCTGGTGGATGGGGAGCAGGTGGTCTCCCTGGCCAGTTCCCAGGACCATAAGGCGCGTGACGATGGCGATCAGGGTCCGAACACCGGCGGCATGGGGGCCTATTCACCGGCTCCGCGGGTCGATGAGGCGCTCCATCGCCGGATCATGGACGAGGTTATGACGCCCGCCGTCCATGGCCTCGCCGCCGAGGGCCGCCGCTATACCGGTTTCCTCTACGCCGGGCTGATGGTGACGCCGGATGGAGTGCCGAAGGTGCTGGAGTTTAACTGCCGGTTGGGGGACCCCGAGGCTCAGCCGCTGTTGATGCGTCTCGATTCGGATTTCGCGGAACTCTGTTTGGCGGCATTGGACGGCCGGATAGCCTCCGCCGATGTACGTTGGGACGCCCGTGCGGCGTTGGGGGTCGTTCTGGCGGCGGGGGGGTATCCCGGCCCCATCGCCAAGGGGTTGCCCATCGAAGGGCTCGACTTGCCGTTGCCGCCCGATACGCGTCTGTTCCACGGTGGCACGGCGTTCGATGAAGAGGGCCGGGTGGTCACCCACGGCGGTCGTGTGCTGTGTGCCTGCGGACTGGGGGCGAGTGTGACCGAGGCCCAGGAAAAGGCGTACCGCTTGGCGGATCAGATCCGTTGGGACGGGGTCTTCTATCGCCGTGACATCGGGTATCGCGCCATCCAGCGTTAGATAAACGCTGAATCAACCGTAATCACCCACACCCCGTCATTGCGAGCGAAGCGAAGCAATCTCCACTAGGTTGGGTACTAACCGATGGAGATTGCTTCGCTTCGCTCGCAATGACGGGTAAGGGGTTTGTTCTAATTGCGGTAATGAAAAGAGCCCGCCGGGGATCTCTTCCCGGCTGGCTCATTATGTAGCGCGAGGAGACGCCGTTGCCGTCAGGCGGACTTCCGAGCGGCGGCGCCCTCGGCGGTTCGGCCCTTGGGCTTGCTCTCCTGGCCCTTGGCGAACTCCGAGAGGACCGTGACGTTCTCCTGGGTCAGCTTCTGGACCTCTTCGCCGAAGCTCTTGCCAAGGCTGGCCAACGTGTTGGCGTCCTCGGTGATCTTCCGGCTCACGGTGTTGGCCACCTTGCCCTGGTTGCTCACGTACTCCTGGAAGCTCTTGGGATCCTTGATCTCCAGAGCGCCGCGCGCCTGCTCCAGCGCCAGGTCGGTGTAGGCCCGGGCAGTATCCAGGTTCAGGTGGGCCACCTTCTCCAGGTGATCGACCATCAATGCCGCCAGCTTACGGGTCGGCTCAGCGGCTTGGGTCCACTGCTCATTCGCCTTTTGGATCAGCTCTTCGTTCATCGCGACACCTCCTCGGTGACAGGGGATCTCTCAATTGGTGCAATGCAGCGTAGCATGCAAAATGGTGCGACGCAACAAGGAGAGGTCAAAAAAACGGCCCACCAAGGTGGGCCGTTCCGTTACGGATCGTGGCGTCCTTGAAACCCGCCGATCCGTTTTACTCTGTGCCGCTGCGGGTTCCGCCGTACGGCTGTTCGTCGGACTGGTCGCCGCTGCGGTAGGAACCGGTCTCGTACCCGCCCCGGAACGACTCCTGCTCAGCGGGCTTCTGCTGCTGCTGCTGCGGCTGGCCGCCGGCCGCTTCGCCACTGCCCTGCTGCATGTTGTAGTAAGCCCAGGCGTAGTAACCACGCGCGTTGGCGGTGACCGGATCGTTGGCGATCTGGGCCTGGGGCATCTCCGGCCGCAGGTACCGCTCCACGACGCGGCTGCCGCCGCCGGTGATCAGGATGTGGTCGTACTCCTGAATCTGCCACAGGGAGCGAGCCTCCACCAACAGCTTGGTGGCGATGTCGCCGAAGACGTCATCCCGCAGGTCGGCGATGTCCACCGGCCGTCCGGAGACGTTCACCATGCCCGAAATCACCGCATCGTCCAAAGCATATTGCTCCCGCTCCAGGCCGTACTCGGTGGCGAGCTTCTGCGCCACGTCCTCGTAGCCGAAGGAGATGCCGATGGGTACGGTCTTGCTGAACGCGGGCGAGTACTCGCCGTCGATGATGGTGGCGTAATCGCTGGTCCGGAAGCCCACGTCGATGATGCCGACTCGTCCACGGAGCAGCGGATGGTCCGTGCGGATCTGCCCCCGGTTGTCCAGGACCTCGGCCCAGAAGGTGCCCACCGGCTGCGGCACCACCTCGATGCGCTCCAGGCGGATGCTCACGCCGAACCGGCTGGCGCCGGTCTGGCGGATGATCTCGTGATCACCCCGCAACTGCCGGACCAGATCGTCGGCCATATGCATGCGTCCCGGAGGCAGGCCGGTGACCACGTAAAAGTTGTTCACCGTCTCCCGGGAGTAGAGGCTGAGCGCCGCCAGGAAGAGGATCTTCAGATCGTCCCCTTCCGCGCGGGTCGGCGAAAGGCCCCGGTGTGCGATGCGTGAATGGCGAATGGCATGATCGCCAACCAAGTAGTTCTTGCCATTGTAGGTAATCCGCAACTCGTTGCTTTCCTGGCGCGGGCCGACGCCCAGCGACAATGGCATGCCCGAGTTGCCTTCACCGACGACGCTGGGGAATACGTGCCCCTCGCGGCCGTCGTCCACTTTGATGAATCCATACCCCATATCCAGGCCGATACACCTTTCCACAGCACTTCCCCCTCTCTACGTTCCTGTCCGTCGCCGAATCACTCGGCTGCCCCCGGCTCTTACGATATCGAAGCCATGCTAGCACAGGCCGGCGTTCATGCTCGCACTTGTCTGCTCAACGTCGTCCCCAAACGGTATGGCGGGTCTCTCCCCGTTCCCTCTTATCCTCCTTGGCTTTGCCTTCCTCCGGCTGCGGCTGATCCGCCGCCGCCGCTTCGGCGGCGGCCTTCTCCGGTGGCGGTGGGGCCGATGCCGCCTTGGGTTCAGGCGCCTCCTCCACGGCCTCGACGTCCTCCTCCGGAGGCTCTTCCTCCGCCTGGTGGCTGAGGGCCGCAATCGGCCCCTGGCGGCGGGGGCGGCTTTCGCCCAGGAATTGACCGCCCGGCTCGATGATAAAGTCGTCGCTGTGCAACTCGCCAAGTACGCGGCCCTGGGCCACGATCTCCAGGCTGGCGCAATCGACCACGCCCTCGACGTAGCCGCTGACCAAAAGCCGCTCGGCCTTGATGTTGCCTTCGAAGCGCCCGGTATGGCCCACCGAAACGTCGTGGTTGGAGAGGACCGTGCCTTTGATCTGGCCGTCGAGGTGGAGATTCGACTCCAGGGTCAATTCTCCGACGAGTCGGGTGCCCTCGCTGATAACCGTCGTTCCAGCGTTTCGGCTCTTCGTTTTATCCCCTTTGCCAATGAGTCCCATTTTACGCGGCCCTCTTGCTCAAAGAGCTCTTCATAGTTGCTCAGGCTCCAATTGATGAAGTTTTCCGGATTGAGCCTCCGCTGCACGTGCCAAACCTCATAGTGGAGGTGCGGCCCGTTGACGTTGCCCGACGCTCCCGAGGTGGCGATGATCTCGCCTTCGCGAACGAACTCCCCTTGCTCCACCAGCACTTCTTGCAGATGGGCGTAGTGGGTGCGAAAGGAAAAATCATGATCGATGATGACCAGATTGCCAAGCCCGCTCCCACGGTGTTTGCCGGCGAAGTTCACGACTCCGTCGGCGGTGGCGATGACCGGAGTGCCCCGCCGCGCCCGGATATCCACCGCCCCGTGAAAGCGGCGTTCACCGACCACCGGGTGGTTCCGCCACCCGTAGCCGCTGGTGATGGTGGACCGCTCCTTCAGCGGCCAGCCGTTGGGGATCGAGCGCAACATCAGCGCCTTCTCCAGGGCGGTCTGGTTGGCGGTATCCAGCCGTTCACCGCGGTCGGCTCCGGGGTTCGGCTCCAGACCCACCAAGGCCTCGATCTGGCCCAACTCCAGGTCCATCTGGTGGATCTCCCGCTCGCGGGCGGCGATGAGATTGCGTAACTCGCGGTTCCTCTCCTCAATGGAACGGGCCACCTCTTCCTTGTGAGCGCGCAAGGTATCCAGTTCGGCGATGCGCTGGTTCAGACCGTAGATGGCCGCCGCGCCGCCCAACAGGGTGAACAGCAACACCCCGGCGAAGGCCAGCGCGAAGCGCTTCGCGATCTGGTGGAGCGAATAGTGCCGCGCCCCCCGAAAATCCGTGATGGTGACGGTGAATCGTTCCTTCACGGCGCTATTGTTCTCCTTGCCGGTTTCCCGTGAGCGGCCGCATCCCGGATGCGTGTTTCAGCGGTCCCGTTCCCGGTCGGCGTCCCGGCGAGTGTACTCGCCTTCGATGATATGTCCGCCGGGCCGCTCTTCCTGGTCCCTGCGGTGCTGGCCTTCTTCAAACGTCTTCGCCGCCTGCCGCAATTGTCGGCGTAGCCACCAGACCCGCAGGGTCACGATCACGGCCCCGATCGCGGCGAGCCCCAGGAGGACGGCGAGCACCACCACGCCAAGCGCCGCGGCCAAGGCGATGACCGCCACCGCCGCCACGGCGCCGAGGATCCGCTTCACCGGCCCCGGCGCCGGTCGTTCAGGCAGCCCTCTGTACAATCGTGTGGCTCCGCGGTGATGATCCGTGTCCCAAGCATAGCGAGAGTCGGGCCGTCGGGGCTACCCTGAGGAGATAGAGGTTTGCCCTTGACTTTCATGACAGGGTTGGCAGTGAGGAGGTGTTGGGTTGGAGAATTCCCACCCGTTCGCTAAGTTGAGCCCGGATCTGGTGCTGGAGGCCGTGGAGCATGCCACCGGCGGGGTTTGTGACGGCCGTCTGTTGGCGCTGAACAGCTACGAGAACCGGGTCTACCGGGTCGGCCTTGAAGACGCGGAGCCGGTGGTGGTGAAATTTTACCGCCCCGGCCGGTGGGGCGACGCGCAGATCCTGGAGGAGCACGCCTTCACCGCGGAACTGGCGGCGGCGGAGGTTCCCGTGGCGCCCCCCATGGTCTTTGCCGGGCGCACCCTGTTGGAGCACGACGGTTACCGATTGGCGGTCTTTCCCCGCTGTGGGGGGCGGATGCCGGCGGTGGACGACCACGAAACCCTGCGCCGGTTGGCCACCTATGTGGCACGCATCCACGCGGTGGGGGCCAGTGGGCGCTTTCAACACCGCCCACCGGTGGACGACGGGGAACACGGGCGGCGGGCCCGGGACGCGGTGCTGGCGGGGGGGTGGCTTCCCGCGCACCTGGAGACGGCGTATACCACCTTGACCGACGACCTCTTCGACGCCGCCGCCGCCTGCTGGGAGCGGGCCGGGCCGGTGACCCATCTGCGTCTGCACGGCGATTTCCACCCCGGTAATGTCCTACAGACCGACGACGGCTTTCATGTGGTCGATCTGGACGACGCCCGCGGTGGACCGGCCGTCCAGGACCTCTGGATGCTGCTGCCGGGAGAGCGTGAAGAGCGGCAGGTGTGTCTCGATGCCGTGCTGGAGGGCTACCGTCGTTTTCGCGAATTCGACCCCAGGGAGTTGCACTTGGTGGAGCCGCTGCGCACGTTGCGCCTGATCCGTTACGCCGCCTGGATCGCCGAACGGTGGGGCGACCCGGCCTTTCCATTGGCCTTCCCGTGGTTCGGCGAGAGCCGCTACTGGGAAGAGCACCTGCTGGCGTTGCGGGAGCAATTGGCGGCCATGCAGGAACCCCCGCTTACCGTCCAATGAAGTGGACGCGGCAGACGTCCACGGCCTCCAGCGCCTCGGCGGCGTGGGCCAGTACCGCCGCCGCCTCGCGCAGGGCGGCCACATCGCCGTCCGCCTCCAGGGGGATATGGATCTCCACCTCCAGTTTGCCCTCCATGTAGTGGAGGTCGACCCGCTCCACCGCATCGGCCAGAGGTAGTCCGTCCCACTGCGCGGCCAATTCGTTCTCGATGCGGCGGCGCAAGGGCAGCCGGACCGTGTCTTCGTCCCAGGTGGGGTCTTCGTGGTCGATGTGCACCAGCACCTCGCTGACATCCTCCACGTCGCGGATCAGCCGCCGGCGCACCGCCTCACTGATGCGATGGCCCTCGGATACGCTGAGCCGGGGTTCGACCAAGATGTGCAGGTCGACCAGGGCGTCGTTGCCCATGCGGCGGCTGCGCAGACCGTGAACGGCCCTTACGCCGTCGATGTGATCCACCAGGCGCTCGATGTACTCCACCACGTCGGGCTCCAGGCCCGTATCCACCAACTCCCGCATCGACTGCCACGCAAAGCGCATCCCCATGTGGCCGAGCATCAGCGCCACGACGATCGCCGCCACCGCGTCGAGCCATTGGATGCCGGCGAGGACACCGGCGATGCCGCCCACTACCACCACCGAGGAAAGGGCGTCGGACCGGTGATGCCAAGCGTTGGCGTGGATCAGGGCCGATCCGGCCTGCCGGGCGACGATGCGGGTGTAGTGGAACAGCCCTTCCTTGATGACAATCGAGGCGGTGGCGGCGCTCAGTGCCAGCCAGCCGGGGATCAGCAACGCTTCCGGCTCGATCAACAGCCGGTTGACGGCGTCATAGATGAAGCCGCCGGCGGTGAGGAGGAGCAGCGCGCCGATGCCGGCGGTGGCCGCCGTCTCGATGCGGGCGTGGCCGTAGGGGTGGTCGTGGTCTGCGTCGCGGCTGCCGACATTGGCCGCGGCCAAGACCACGGCGTCGGTGAGCAGGTCGGAGAGAGAGTGCGCACCGTCCACGATCAAGGCCTGGGACTGGCCGAAATAGCCGGCGGCGATCTTTCCCATCCCGAGGACGAGATTGATCGCCCCGCCCACCAGCGTGACCCGGCGCTTGGCGTCCGCGGTGGACTCCGGTGGAGCGATCTCGTCAGGGGTGCCCGTCACTGGGTCTCTCCGGGGTCCCGGCACTCGGGGCAAATGCCGAAGAACTCCAGGGTGTGCGTGATCTGGCTGTATCCCCGTCCGGCCGCGGTGGACTCCAGTTCCGGAGAGGGGCAGGCGTGGATCCGCTCGGCGTGCTGGCAGCGGCGGCAGACAATGTAGTGGGCGTGGCCGCCGTCGGGGTCCACCAACTGGTAACGCGTGCCGCCGTCGCCGAACTCGTGCCGGTGCACCAGTCCGAGGCGCTCAAACTCGGTCAGGCAACGATAGACCGTGACGGGATCGCAGCCTCCCTCCAGGGCGTCGTGGATCTCCCTTGAACTGGCCGGGATCGCGAGGCGCGCGAGGGCGGCGATGATCCACCGCCGCGGGCGGGTGACCCGCATTCCGGCGCCGCGGAGTGCCTCCAGCGCGATCTTCTCTGCCTTGTGTGGGTCTCCCATAGCGCCCGACTGCGTGGTGTCATCCGTTCATGTTCGCGGCCATTGGTGGGGGTCAAGGGCGCCCGATCGGTTGCAAGTGGTGGTTGACATCCTCCACCACCGCCTCGTCGAGCACGATGCCCACCGCGGCCTGCAGTTCCAGGAAGTTCAGTAGGTAGCCGTAACGTGCCTGAGCTAGGTCGCGCTTGGTCTGGAAGCGCCGGCTCTGGGCATCGAGGACGTCGGTGGTGGTGCGCAGCCCCACTTCCTGACCACGGCGTACCGAGGCTTCGTTGCTGCGCGCCGAGACCAGCGCCTGCTCCAGTGCGGCGATCCTTTCGCGGTTGGCGGTCAGAGTCAGAAAGGCGGAGCGGGCCGCCAGGGCCCCTTCCCGCCGCTGGTCCAGCAACTCGTCGCTGGTGGCCGCGCGTTCCGCCTCGGCGGCTCGGGTGCGGCTGGAGACCGCGCCGCCGGTATAGAGTGGCATGGTGAGTTGCAGGCGGATGGAGCGGGTGTCGACCTCGCCGTCGTGGCTGATGACCCCGTTGGGCCCAAGCCGATCCTCGGAGCCGTCGAAGTGGGTGAGCCGGGCTTGAAGGTCAAGATCCGGGTACCGGTCGGCCCGGCTGGCGTCCACTTGTTGGCGGGCCAGGCGGTCGCGCCGCTCCGCCAGTTGCACCTCCAAGTTGTAACGCTCGGCCATCTCCACCCAGTGGTCCGGGTCGTGGGGCTCCACCGGGCGCAACTCGAACCCCTCCTGCAGGCCGGCCAGGGCGCCGGGGTAGCGGCCGGTGATCCGGCGCAAGGCCTCCCGGCCCACATCCAGCTGGTTGTTGGCCTCCACCTGTTGGGCACGGACCTGGTCATGGACGGCGCGGGCCTCGTCCACATCGGTCTGGGTGCCGGTGCCCACCTCCAGCGCCCGTTCCGACCGCCGCAGCTGGCTCTCCACCGCGGCCAGCTCCGCCTCCACCAGGGTGACCTCGTCCTGGGCCAGCAGGACGTTGAAGTAGGCGTCGGCGACCCGCAGGACCAGTTGTTGTCTCGCCAGGGAGAGTTCTAGTTCCGCCGTGCTCACACGAGTGCGCGCCTGCTCCATGGCGACGGCGGTGCCACGCCGGAAGATCGGCTGGGTCAACGATAACGTGGCGTCCCAGCCTGCGTGTTCCAGTGTGTCGGAGACCCCGGAGACGTCCTCCTGCCTGGATTCATAACCGGCGGAAAGCCCAATCTCCGGGAGAAAGAGGGATCGCGCCTGTGAAACGTCCTCTTCCGCAACCCGCCGCCGGCTGAGCGCGGCGGCCAACTGCCGGTCCGCCTCCAAGGCCGACCGGTAGACGGACAAGAGATCCTCCTCCGGCGCCGCCGAGACGGTGAAGGAGACGGCAAGCGATAGGGCCGCCGCCAGGGTGGCCCATCGCAGTGCAAATGGGCGTTGAACGGAGGAAGTGGCGGACGAACTGGTCATCTCTTTGATCCTTCATTGATATGCCGCGGCATGTCAACGGATGCGCCGGTCACGGCATCCAGCAAGATAACACGCCGTGTGACCCTTGCGGGCCGCGTGGTCGTTGTCGGGTTAGGGGGCACCCGGGGACCGGATGCCGTGGAGCAGTATCTCCACCACCATCTCTGCATAGCGCTCCGGATGATCGGCGAAATCAATGCCGGGCAGTTGGCGGAGCACTTCCCGATAGGAAAGAAAGAAGGCGTTGGCCGCCACTATCAGACTGGCCATCAAGGCGGGATCGATGTCGGGCCGCCACTCGCCGCTCTGCTGGCCTTCGGTGACCAAGCGGGTGAGTTGCGCGAAACCGTCGCCAAAGACTTCATCCGCCAGGGCGCGGGCGCGGCACGGATTGCTGTCGAAGGCCTCGGATAAGACCAACCGGGTGCCGTCCAGGTCGTCGAGGCCGCGTTGCAGGTCGGCATAGATGAAATGCCGCAGGCGTTCATCCACTGGTCCGGCTTCGCTGCCCTCCAGCGTCGACAACAGGTGGCGGGCGCTGTCACAGGTGCGGCGGAGCACCTCCAGGTAGAGCCGCTCCTTGGACATAAAGTGGTGGAAAACGTTGGCCTTGCTAACGTCCGCCGCCTCGGCGATATCCCGGATGGAGACCGAGGCGTACCCCTCCCGGGCGAAGAGGAACTTGGCCGCCTCCAGGATGCGCTCGGCGGCGTCGGTCCGTGACGGTAGGGGGGGGTGATTCTGCACGCAGTCCTCAATCCACTCTGACCGAACGGTCAGTTCACGATAGAACGATTTCACCGTGGTGACAACCATCCCGATGGTCGAGGGCCACCGGATCAGTGAGATGCCGCCGCGTCCCGCTTGTCGTGTTCGATCAGCGCGTAGGCGGAGTGGTTGTGGATCGACTCGAAATTCTCGGAGGCCACCGCGTAGGCGACGATGCGCGGGTCGTCGTTCAGGCGCACGGCGATATCGCGGACGATGTCCTCGACGAATTTCGGATTGTCGTAGGCCTGTTCGGTGACGAACTTCTCGTCCGGGCGCTTGAGCAGCCCGTAGAGCTGGCACGATGCCTCCTGCTCCACCAGGTCGATCAGCTCCTCCAGCCAGACAAAGCCGTCCAGCTTGGCGGTGACTGTGACCAGGGAGCGCTGGTTGTGGGCGCCGCGTTCGGCGATCTGCTTGGAGCAGGGGCAAAGACTGGTCACGGGCACCGCGACCCGCACCGAGATCTCCTGCTTCTCGCCGGTACTCTCACCGATGAAGGTCACCTCGTAGTCCATCAGACTCTCCACACCGGTCACCGGCGCCTTCTTGTTGACGAAGTACGCGAACGACATCTCGATATGCCCCGACTCGGCCTCCAGCCGGTCGTTGACCTCGCGCAGGACCTGATGGAACGAGTCCAGCGTGATCTCCCGGTCGTGGCTCTCCAGGATGGCCACGAACCGGGACATGTGCGTCCCCTTGAAGTGTTTCGGGAGGTTCACGTACATGTTGAACGTCGCCACCGTGTGCTGGTCCTTGCCGGTCCGGTCGCGGACGCGCACGGGATGGCGGATGTCCTTGATCCCCACCTTGTTAATGGCGATGTTGCGGGAGTCGGCGCGGCCCTGCACATCTTCGATGGGGGCGCCCGCGTCCCGGGTTGGGTTGAGCATGGAGGCCGGTTCCTCTTAACGGTTTCGTGAATATTATAAGCGGTTTCCGCGTCACTTTGCCGCGCCGCGTTGGTTGGTGTTCTCAATGGCCGCGATCGACGCAGTATCCCGCCAGTCCCCGGAGCAGTTCGGCGCGCTCCCCCCACGGTTCCAGGGCCGCCAGGGCCTCCTCCGCCAGCGACCGGGCCAGCCGTTTCGATTCGGCCAGGCCCAGAATCGACGGATAGGTCGGTTTGCGGCGGGCGGCGTCGGCGCCGCTGGTCTTGCCCAGTGTGGCGGTGTCCCCTTCAACGTCAAGGATGTCGTCCCGGATCTGGAAGGCGAGACCGACGCACCGGGCGTAGCGGTCGAGGGCGTCCAGCGCATCATCGGACGCGCCGCAGGCCAGAGCGCCGAGACGGACTCCGGCCCCGATCAGGGCGCCGGTCTTGCGCAGATGCATGTCCTCCAGTTCCGCGGCCGAGA
>SKYL01000124.1 GCA_007127935.1 Halorhodospira sp.
AGCCCCGCCGTGAAGAAGTGGCGGGCCAACTCATTCCGTCGCGATTCGATCCGCCGCAGCGCGATGCGGGCGCAGAGGGCGGGGGGGAGGGAGATCAGCATCCCGCCGGCCGCCAGGGCGAACCAGAAGAGATCGTGGCGGGGCGTGCCGTGGAGCACGAAGAGGAGCAGCGCCAGAGAGCAGATCAGCACCCCGTAGGTGACCGCGCGGATGCGTATCCAGCCTCGATGGCGGATCTCGTACCGATGAAAGCGTTGCAGGAGGTCGAGCCAGCGATCGGTTCCGTTGTCCATCGGATAACCATTCCATTATTCCGGTATGTCGATGGGTATCATGCATGACCGGATAAAACATAATGTTAACGTGGGATTAATCATTCATTGGAATTGACACCCTGACGCGCTCCCCCGTAACCTTTTTACCCTTCCACGGGTGCCCGACCTCCCCCTCCAGGGAGGCGGGTGAAACGGGAAGCCGGTGCGCCGCGGCCCTCCACGGGTCCGGCAAGTCCGGCGCTGCCCCCGCAACGGTAGGCGGGTGGGGCGGACCACGGAGCCACTGCGCGAACGCGCGGGAAGGCGGTCCGTCCCCCGAGGCGCCCCACGGCGCCCCACCCCGCGAGCCCGGAGACCGGCCCGATGGAAACCCAGGTGTCGCGGGGCGCGGCGGGCCGGGTCGGGGCGCGTGCTCTCTCCGTGGAACCGCGGAAATCCGTCCCCGCTCTCCCTCTTCGATCCCCGCGGCGTAGATCAACGCCAATGGCGCACGGGTGGTGCGCCGAGGGGAGCTGGAATGCCCAACAAGAAGATCCTCGCCGCCGGCGTCGCGGTGGGCCTCGCTGTGACGTCCTCCGTCTTTGCCGAAGAGACCGTACTCGCCGCCGCCGGCCTGTCGCCGGTGGTGGTGACGCCGGCGCGGACCGCGCAAACCGTGGACGAGTCGCTGGCGGCGGTGACCGTCATCGACCGTGACCAGATCGACCAGAGCCAAGCCAGGGACATCCCGGGCGTGCTGCGCCGGACCCCGGGGGTCCAGATCGTTCAGCAGGGTGGCCTGGGGAAACAGACGGGCATCCATCTTCGGGGCGCCGCCACCAATCAAACACTGGTCCTGGTCGACGGTGTCCGTATCGGGTCGGCGACCACGGGGCAGGCGGCGTTGCAGCATATCCCGCTGGCGCAGGTGGAGCGTATCGAGGTGGTACGCGGTCCGCGATCGGCGCTGTACGGGGCGGACGCCGTCGGTGGCGTGATTCAGATCTTTACCCGTGACGGTGGTGTGCGTCCCCGGGCTTCGGCTGGAGTGCGCGTCGGTTCGGAGCGGACCCGGGAGGCCTACGGGAGCCAATCCGGCGGCGACGGCGTCAACCGCTACCGCCTGTCGGCCAGTTCGTTGCGTACCCGGGGCTTCGATGCCCAGGTGCCGGTGGATTCGAGCAAGACCTTTGAGCCGGATCGCGACGGCTACCGCCAGGACAGTTTCGGGTTGCGATGGGGGCGCACCTTCGAGGCCGGTGCCGATCTCGATCTCAACCTCTTGCATGCCGAGGGCGACACGGAGTTCGATGGCGCCCCCAACCGAACCGAGTTCGTACAGCAGGTCGCGGCATCCACCTTGCGGTTCCCGGTGGCCGATGACGTTGGCGCGACGGTGCGCCTCTCAGAGTCCACGGATGAGTCCGTCAGCGATACCGACGGTGTGCCTGCCAGCCGGTTCGAGACCCGTCGGCAAGAGGTGGCGTGGCAATCCGACGTGGTGTTGGCTCCAGGGCACGACTTGGTAGCCGGTTTCGATTGGCGGCGGGACGAGGCCACCTCCAGCGAGGACTTCGCTCACGATGAACGCATCACCCGTGGGCTCTTCGCCCAATATCTGGGCGGTAGCGGGCCGCTGAGTTGGTCCCTGGCCCTGCGTGAGGACGAAGATGAGACCTTCGGGGCACGCACCACCGGCGATGCTTCAATGGGGTATCAACTCGGTCGGCAGGCAAGCCTCTTCATCAGTTACGGTACCGCGTTCAAGGCACCGACCTTCAACGATTTGTACTGGCCGGCTTCTCTCTTCGCCGAGGGCAATCCGGATCTCGACCCGGAAACGTCCGAGACCTACGAGATCGGGATGCGTCAACGGATCGGGCGCGGCCATTGGGCAATCACCGCCTATGAAACCAAAGTGGATGACTTGATCGACTGGGCTCCGGGTTCGGAGATCACCGATCCGTGGCGGCCGCAGAACGTGGATCAGGCACGCATGCGCGGTGCGGAGTTGGAGGCCGGCATTGAGACCGGCGAGTGGATGGGGCGAGCCGTGGTCACCGCGGTCGACGCCGAGGACCGCGGTACGGGGGAGCGTCTGGATCGGCGGCCCCCTTTGAGTGGTTCACTGGAAGTCGATCGTCGCATCGGGCGGTGGAGCGTCGGCACCGCGCTGGAAGGTGCCTCTTACCGTTACGACGGCGGGGGCGAGAAGCGTTTGCCCGGCTATGGGCTGATCGACTTACGGGCTTCATACCACCCCACGCCGGAGTGGACGGTCCGCGCCCTGGTGGAGAACGCTCTGGACAAGACGTGGTATACGGCTTGGAGTAGTGAGTCCGGTGATCGCCCGGAGACCTACTACGCGGCCCCGGAACGCCGCTTTTTCGTTGCCGTCGAGTACGATTTCTAGTTCAGGGTTATCGACACAGGAGTACTCCCGTGGGGCATCGCCTCTCCAAGATCGTCACCCGCACCGGCGACGACGGCACCACCGGCCTCGGCGACGGCTCGCGGGTGGAGAAGGACAGCCCCCGCGTGGAGGCCTGCGGTGAGGTGGACGAGCTGAACAGCTTTGTCGGCCGCCTGCTGGCCCACGATCTTCCGGCGGAGGTGACGCCGGTGCTGGCCCGCATTCAGCATGAGTTGTTCGACCTCGGCGCGGAGTTGGCGGTGCCAGGTGGCGAGGCCTTTCCGGAGTTGGCCGTGGGTCGGCTGGAGGCCGTGGTGGAGGCGTTCAATGCCGATCTGCCGCCGCTTAAGGAGTTTATTCTTCCCGGCGGCGGGCCGGCCACCGCCGACTGCCATGTGGCGCGGTCCGTCTGCCGCCGCACCGAGCGGCGCCTGACCGCCCTCCATTGGGAAGAGCCGTTGCGCCCGGGTGTGTTGGCTTACATCAACCGCCTCTCCGATCTGCTCTTCGTCCTGTGCCGGGTCCTGGCCCGCTATGAGAACGGCGGTGAAGTCCTGTGGCGGCCCGCCGGTGAGCGGGGGGATTCCGGTGTGTGAGTGCCCCGCCGTCTTGATTTCGGCGCCGGCCTCCGGACAGGGCAAGACCACGGTGACGGCGGCGCTCGCCCGCTACCACCGTAACCGGGGGCTGCGGGTGCGGGTGTTCAAGACCGGTCCTGACTTTCTCGACCCGATGATCCTCGGCCGGGCGTGCGGCCACCCGGTGGAGCCGTTGCACCTGTGGATGGTGGGCGAGGCGGCGTGCCGGGCCCTGCTCTTCGAGGCGGCCCGGGAGGCCGATCTGATCTTGGTGGAGGGTTCCATGGGGCTCTTCGACGGGGAGCCGTCCGGCGCGGATCTGGCTGCCGCCTTCAACCTGCCGGTGCTCGCCCTGATCGACGCCGGGGGGATGGCGCAGACCTTCGGCGCGGTGGTCCACGGCCTGCGCGGCTACCGTCCCGGGTTGGCCTTCGCCGGGGTGATCGCCAATCGGGTGGGCGGTCCCGGCCACGGCCGCATGTTGGAGGCGGCGACCCCGGCCGGCGTGCGGTTCTTCGGCGCCCTCCCCCGGGATGAGGCCTTCTCCTTGCCGGACCGCCACCTGGGGCTGGTGCAGGCCGGCGAGATCGCCGACCTCGACGCACGGTTGGAGCAGGCCGCCGCCGCCGTCGAAGCCGCCGGCTTAACCGCGGTGCCGGCGCCGGTGACCTTCACGGCGGCGCGCCTCCCCGCGCCGGAGCCGTGGTTGCGCGGCGTGCGTATCGCCGTCGCCCGGGATGCCGCCTTCGCTTTCCTCTACCCCGGCAACCTGAAGCTGCTGGAGGCCATGGGGGCGGAGTTGCGCTTCTTCTCGCCGCTGGCTGGGGAGCGCCTGCCCGGGGCCGACGCCGTCTGGCTCCCCGGCGGCTACCCGGAGTTGCACCTGGAGGCTCTGGCCGCCAACGCCGCATTGAAGGCCGACCTGCGCCGCCACCGGGCGGCCGGTTACCCGCTGCTGGCCGAGTGCGGCGGTTTCCTCTACCTGCTGGAGGAGTTGGCCGGCGCGGAGGGTCACCCGGCGGCCATGGCCGGCCTGCTGCCGGGCCGGGCGTGGTTGGAGGGGCGTTTGCAGGGGCTTGGTCTCCAGGCGGCGCCGTTGCCCGAGGGGGAGTTGCGAGGCCATACCTTCCACCACACCCGCGCCGTGGTGGGGCTCGATCCGCTGACCCATTGCCAGCGCGCACGGGAGGGCGGGTCGCCGGGAGAGGCCGTCTATCGCGACGGCCGGCTGACGGCCACGTATCTCCATGCCTGGTTTCCATCGAATCCAGAAGCCGTTGCAAGGCTGTTCGTGCCGTGATGGGGCCGCCGTACCCGGGGGCATTCGAAGGGCCGATGGCATTGAAGAGAGGAGAGGTGATGACCGACGACCACCGCGCGGCGATGGCGCGCAAGAAAGGGGAGGTCAAGGCGCGCATCCGTGGCGCCCGGGAGCGGCGCGGGGTGTTGATCGTCCTTACCGGAGACGGCAAGGGAAAGTCCACCTCCGCCTTCGGTATGGTCGCCCGCGCCATGGGCCACGGGATGCCGGTGGGGGTGGTGCAGTTCATCAAGGGGCGCTGCCGTACCGGCGAGCACCGTTTCTTCGACGGGCAGCCCGGCCTCCAATGGCACGTTATGGGGGAGGGGTTCACCTGGGAGACGCAGGACGCCGAGCGCGACCGCCGGGCTGCCCAGGCTGCCTGGCAAAGCGCCCGCGCGCTGTTGGACGACGACGGCGTGGCGCTGGTGGTCCTGGATGAACTCAATCTTGCTTTGGATTACGGCCTGGTGGATGTGGCAGAGGTGATGGCCGCGGTGCGGGACCGGCCGCCGTCGCAGCACGTGGTGGTCACCGGCCGCCGGGCGCCGGCCGCGTTACGGGAGGCCGCGGACACGGTGACCGAGATGGGCGCCGAGCGCCACGCCTTTGAGCGGGGCATCGGGGCGCAGAAAGGCGTGGAACTGTGAACCGATTTTTCATGGGGCCGCGGGCGATGGCGCTGCCACTGCTGATCCTCGCCGCCCTGGCCACCGCCGCGGTGGCCGTGGCGGTGGCCGTGGGCAGCGTGCCGGTGCCGCCGGCGGCGCTGTGGGCGGTGCTCACCGGCGAGGGCGAGCCGCTGCACCGCACCCTGGTGCTGGAGTTGCGCCTGCCGCGGGCGCTGGCCGCCTTCGCCGTGGGCGGGCTGCTGGCGGTGGCCGGGGCGCTGATGCAGGTGCTGCTGCGCAATCCCCTCGCCGATCCCTATGTGCTTGGCCTCTCGGGCGGCGCGGCGGTGGGGGCGCTGGCGGCCATGCTCGCCGGTATGGCCGCCGTCGTGGTCTCCGGGGCCGCCTTCGCCGGGGCGCTGCTCTCCACCGTGCTGGTCTTCGGCCTGGCCCACGGCA
>SKYL01000182.1 GCA_007127935.1 Halorhodospira sp.
CCGCCGGCGATCACCACACGATGGTCGGGGCTTCCTCCGCGACGCCCTCGATCACCGTTTCCGGCGCATCGCTCCACAACCTGCAGGAGATCGACGTCGAGATTCCCGTCGGTCGACTCACCTGCATCACCGGCGTTTCCGGATGCGGGAAGTCGAGTCTCGCCCGCGGCGTTCTCTACGAGAACGCGAAGCGGATCGTCGCCGCGCGCGGTCGCGGCGGCCGGGGGAAACCCCGCGGCGGCTCCAATGACCGGAGCGCCCGGGCGAACGCCGCCGATCGACCGATCGGTTCGAGCAGAAAACGCTCCCCGCTCGTCGGCTGCCGCTCCATAGGTGGACTCGAGGCGATCGACCGGGTTCTCGAAGTGGACCAGACGCCGATCGGGAAGACACCGCGCAGCTGCCCGGCGACTTACGTCGGCGTCTGGGACGACATCCGACGCCTTTTCGCCGGTACGCCCGAGGCGAAACTGCATGGATTCGACGCCTCTCGCTTCTCGTTCAACACCGCGGGAGGCCGTTGCGAGACGTGTGGAGGGCAAGGCGTCGTGCGCATCGAGATGAGCTTTCTGCCGGATGTACGCATGACATGCGAGACGTGCGGTGGGGCGCGCTTTACACCCGATACGCTCGCGATCCGGTACAAGGGTAAGAACATCGCCGAAGTGCTCGATATGAGTATCGAAGAGGCGGCACGCTTCTTCTCGGCGCATCGCAAGATTCACTACGCACTTGCGCTGCTCGATGAGGTCGGGCTCGGCTACCTGAAGCTCGGCCAGCAATCGCCGAGTCTATCCGGAGGTGAGGCTCAGCGGTTGAAACTGGTCACCGAGCTTGCAAAGGCCGGCGGCGCAAAGGCGGGGCATACCCTCTACGTGCTCGATGAGCCGACCATCGGTCTGCACATCTCCGACGTGGAGAAGCTCACCCGGGTGCTCATTCGCCTCGTCGACGCCGGGAACACGGTGGTTGTCGTCGAGCATAACCTCGACCTGATCGCCGAGGCGGATCACATCGTAGACCTCGGCCCGGAAGGGGGCGATGAAGGGGGGCGAGTCGTTGCCGCCGGGGCGCCGCTCGCGATCGCGAAGTCGGCGGAGGGCGCCGGTAGTACTCGCAATGAGTCGATGATTGCGGCCGAACGGGACCGGACGACTCGTAGCGGGGAGGCGACGATGGCGGCCGAACGGCCGGGCGCCGATGCGGCGTTCGCCGGGCAGCGTGACCGGATATCCGGCTCGCCCGGAGCGACCGGTTTCGCCGGATATACCGCTTATGAGCTTGCCAAGCACCTCGCAATGGCCGAACATCCTTCGAAAACAGACGCACACTCCGAGGAAGCCCGGATTCCGATTCGCGCTTCCTCCGACCGGTGATCCTTGTCCGCGCAAATCATTTCCGGTATTCTCCCCAGTGCGGCGGGCGGCCGACACAACTGCCGCAATAGCGTGTTAGGGAGTTGATGTACGGCCGTTGCGGCCCACAACTCGTCTTCCGTTCATCATCCATACTCGATAAGGGGCACAGCCTATGCTTCAGACAATCCTCTCAAAGGAGATTCAGGATCTCATCGAACAGCATAACTGGCAGCAGCTCGCGAAAACCCGGTATGCGTGGCCCGACCCCGAAATCGTGGCGCCGGAAATCGTGGATGTGCTCATCGATCTCGATCCGCCCGATCGCGCGCTCTTTTTCCGGGCTCTGCCGCGCGATCTCGCGGTCGAGGTGTTCTCCTACCTCGATCCGGAACACGCCGACGAACTGCTCGTCGACCTTACGGATACGGAAACACGTCGGCTCATCTCCGAAATGAGTCCCGACGATCGTACCGCGCTCCTGGAGGAATTGCCCGGGCAGGTGACTCAGCGACTGCTCAACATGCTGCCGGGCGAGGACCTGCGCGAAACGCGGAAGCTCCTGGGCTACCCGGAAGAGAGCGTCGGGCGCCTCATGACGCCGGACTACATCAAGGTGCGGCGCGAGTGGACCGTCGGACAGGCGCTCGATCACATCCGAAAAATCGGAGAAGATGATGATGAGTTGTCGGTGATCTACGTGACGAACGCTCGGGGCCGACTGGTCGACGCGATACCGCTGACGCAGCTCGTGCTCGCCGACCCCGAGCAGCCGCTTACCGATATCATGGACTACTCGTTTGTCTGCCTCAGTGCCACCGATGACCAGGAGGAGGCGGTACGCGTCATGCACCGCTATAATCGGCTCATGCTGCCGGTCATCGACACCAGCGGCATTCTCCTCGGTGTTGTCACCATCGACAGTGTCATGGACGTCTCCGAGGAGGAGGTTACCGAAGACTTCCACCTCTCCGCGGCAGTGACTCCGTTGCGGACCGGCTACTGGGATACGAGTGCGTTCTCGCTGGTGCGCAGTCGAATCGGGTGGCTGGCGGTGCTCGTCGTTGTGAACCTGCTCTCGTCCGGTGTGATCGCCGCGTTCGAGGAAACACTCGAAGCGGTCGTGGTTCTCGCCTTCTTCATCCCGCTGATTATCGATACCGGTGGTAATGCGGGCAGTCAGAGCGCCACGCTCATGATTCGTGCAATGAGTATCGGCGACGTGAAAATGGAGCAATGGTTGCGGGTCTTTCTCAAGGAGCTCTTAATCGGTATCTCGATCGGTGTCGTTCTCGGCGCTATGGGCTTCGGGCTCGGTCTCTGGCGCGGCGGAGCGGAGATAGGGCTGGTGGTCTTTCTCACGATGGTTACCATGCTTGTGATCACCAACCTGTTCGGGATGCTTCTGCCGTTCCTGCTTGCTCGCGTCAATGCAGACCCGGCGATCGCGAGCGGTCCGCTCGTTACCAGCGTCGCGGATGCCGCCGGACTCCTGATCTACTTCAGTTATGCGGTGATGGTTCTGTTCTGAGTTCGCACAGCTGCGAAGATGCCGTTTCAGCGAGGGTAGGCTCAGTGCCGGGTGGACATCCGCTCGGCGAGCTCGGCGACCTCGTCGCGGTCGAACTCGTAGGTTGAGCCGCAGTTGTGGCACGTGGTGCGCAGCGGGAATGGCCCGTTTACCTTCATGTCCTCGAGCTCGTGTTCGGGCAGCGCCGCCATGAAGCGCGCGAAACGCTCCTTGCTGCAGTGACAGAAGAACTCCGCCTTTCGCGTTCCGATGATGTCCGGCTTCAGGTCATGAAAATGGGTGCGGAGGATTTCCGCCCCGGTCCGCCCGTCCGCGAATGCCTGTCCGAGCGAAGGCAGTGCCCGAATCCGGTCTTCCATGCGCCCGAGATTCGTCTTGTTTGCCTCCGGCAAACCTTGAGCGAACAGTCCTCCGGCGCCGACGACCGTACCGCCCGAGTCGAATTGCACGCTCAGATTAAAGGCGCTCGGAGTCTGCTCGGACTGCAGGTAGTAGTTGGCCATATCCTTTGCGATCGTGCCGTGCTCCATCAGCACCTGCCCGGTGAACGGCTGCTTTCGACTCTCGAGATAGCGCGTTACAGAGATAATTCCGGTTCCGACAAAGGGCGAGATGTCGAAGCTCTCGAGCTCGTGATCGACCGGAATCGCGTTGTTGCGCAGATAGCCGCGGATCTCTCCCCGCGCGGTCGCCTCTACCTGAATCCCGTCGACCGGTCCGGAACAGTCGATCGAAATCGACACCCTGCCGTGTTCCTTCAGATCGGTCGACATGAGACCGACCGCCATGTAGCTGTGGCCAAGTATGAGCGTTTCGAGTATTCCGAGCTGGTGGTTCGCACGCATCGCGTTTACCAGCTCGGTGCCGTGCAGCAGGGCGCCGCGCACGCTCTGGTCGCCGGCGACGAAAACATCGATACCGTCATCGCTGATGCGCTTCAGGTGTTCTTCCAGGTGCGGGTTATCGAGCGGTTGCCTCTGCATAGCACATATACCGTGCGCGCTTCACTCGCGATCTGTCAATGCGCGCATCGCGACCGGAGGTACCCTTCGCCGGCAGTGAACGGCCGCTGTCGGCGAACAGCCGGGTATGCTGGAAAGCAACCGTGGTTACTGGAAAGCAACCGTGGTCACTGGAAAGTGACCGTGGTCGTGGGGGGGCCGAAACTAGTATCCTTGTTCCCCGATGGCGATAACCACCCACATATTCGATACGTTCATGCAGCCGCTTGAGCTCGCCGGGCTGAGCCGAGTTCGGCGCCGGGCTCTCTCGCGAGCAGTCGGTTGCGTGCTGGAAGTCGGAGCCGGTAGCGGGCTCAACGCTCCGTACTACGATTTTCACCGGGTGGTTTCGCTGCACGTGACCGACCGGGATGCGGATACGCCCGCACTCCGTGCGGCGTTTCACAGAGCCGGAGCTCCCCCCGATCGGATATCCTTCGGTGACGCGGACCTCTGTGAGCTGCCGTACGCGGACGCGAGCTTTGACTCGATCGTATGTACGCTCGTCCTCTGCTCGGTAGCGTCGACGGCGGGCGCGATACGTGAAATGCACCGCGTGTTGAAGCCGGACGGGACGGTTTGCTTCATCGAGCATGTCCACAGCTCGCATCCGGTGCTTCGCCCGGTTCTCGATGCGGTGACACCGGCGTGGCGGCGAGTTGCCGGTGGGTGCCGGCTCAACCGCAATACGTTATCCGCCTTCCGACAGCAGGGCTTTTCGGTGCAGGTTGAGCACACAGCTGTCGACGGCGTCCTGAGAAGTGGTTATGCGATTCGATCGTAGTGCCGTGACACGCGTATTGGCCGCAGCGATTCTCCTGGGATGCGTGTTCGCCGGTACTGTACATGCCGACTCTGCACGCGCCAGGCTGACTGCCGGGCGCTTCTCCCACTTTGCCACTGCGAACCCCGCGCATTGGACAACGGAAGCCGGTGTGGGCTTCTCGTTTTCGATTCGCCCCCCGCTCGGGCTCCTGCAGGTAGCGTTTCCCCCTCGCAACCCCATGCACGCGCTCGACGAACCCGAGCGCTTCAACTCGCTCGCGCTGCTGGACGCGCTGCTTCATCCCACGATCTTCTCCCAGAGCATTCCGGAACAGCTCGACGGCATCGATATCGCGATCCGGGATGATTCGCTCGGAATATCCGGATTTGTCGTCCGATCCGACGGATCGGAGCGCAGCGTGCCCCTTTCGCTCGATGCGTACAGTGGTGCGCGCTCTGCCCGTTTGGCCGATCGCGGTGCACTGCCCAAGAGGTGGCTGTTCGGTGCCGTTCGCGCCGGCTCGATCCCGATCGAGTACAGCATTTACTCAGGCGGACTTGGAATTGAGCTCGAGCCGGGTGCTCGACTGGAGCGTGACCTCGCGGACGAACAGTTGGAGTCCGACACTCGCTATGAGTTAGAGCTTGCCGCCGCCGGGCAGCTCGGCGCGACACTCGCACCGGTGCTCTCGGCTCCGATCGAGCTCGGTAGCGGACGTGTGCACCTGGCGGCCCGTCCGCTTCTCTTCTTCGATGTGGCGTGGTTTGCGGTAGACGGAAGCTACTCGTTCCGACTCTCGGAGGAGACCGGGGAGCAGGAGTTCTCGGCGCATGCATCGTACGGTTATCCCGGCGAAGGGTACGGCGTCGGGGCCCGTCTGGATCTCGGCACGGTATATGAGGCGAGCGACTGGTGGGCGGGTGTCGGGCTCGTAAATGCCGGTAGCGTTAC
>SKYL01000286.1 GCA_007127935.1 Halorhodospira sp.
CTGGCGGTGGATGACTCGGCGGTGGCGCGCAAGCAGATTGTCCGGACCGTGGAGGACATCGGCCTGCGGTGCGTGACGGCCACCACCGGCAGAGAGGGCTTGGAACAACTCCGGGACTGGGCGGAGATGGAGCCGTCGCCGCTGCAGGATCTGATCATGGTCATTTCGGATATCGAGATGCCGGTCATGGACGGGTATACTCTGACCCGCCGGATTCGAGAGGATCGGCGGTTGGCCCATCTGCATGTCATGTTGCATACCTCCCTGAGCGGTGTCTTCAATGCCGGGATGGTGCAGCGTGTCGGCGCCGACGACTTCCTGGCGAAGTTTCACTCCCAGGATCTCGCCGACCGCATTCGCGCGAGACTGGATGAGCGGATGGCGAGCCGCTAGGGGTTTTCGTCCCACAGGCATCGTTGCCGTAGGCCCGGATCGTGTTTCGGGCTCCCAAAGTGAACCGAGGATGAGACAGGGGGGATCGGTTTGTCGGCCGTTTCCATTCGCAACGAGGATTATCAGGCGTTCAGCCGCTTCCTGGAGCGTTCCTGCGGTATCGTCCTCGGTGACAACAAGCAGTACTTGGTGGCCAGCCGGCTGGGGCCGCTGTTGGAGGCCCAGGGCATGGGCGGCCTCGGCGATTTGGTTCAGGCCCTGGAGCGCCCCTCGGCCACTGAACTGAAGGGCCGGGTCATCGAGGCGATGACCACCAACGAGACGCAGTGGTTCCGGGATACCTACCCCTTCGAGGTGGTGCGCAAGCATATCTTCCCCGAGCTGGAGAAGCAGGGGGTCCGGACGGCGCGTATCTGGAGCGCGGCCAGTTCTTCCGGGCAGGAGGCGTACTCTCTCAGCATGACGCTGGAGGAGTATAAGGCCCAGGGGGGGCGCCTGGAGGCGGAGATCGTCGGCACCGACATCTCGCCCTCCATGGTCCAGCAGGCCACCGCGGCGCTCTACCGCGCCAATGTCGCCAAACGGGGGCTATCGGTGGAGCGCCAGCAACGCTTTTTCGATTCGGCGGGGGAGAACACCTGGAAGGTGAAGGATCCGGTGCGCCGTCGGGTCACCTTCAAGGTGCATAACCTGCTGGAGAGTTACGCCGGGTTGGGCCGGTTCGATCTGGTCTTCTGCCGTAATGTGCTGATCTACTTCGGCTGGGACTCACGGCGGGACATCATTCAACGGATGGCGGCGGCGATGAAGCCCGGCGCCTATCTCATCGTCGGTGCGTCCGAATCGCTGGCCCGTCACTCCGAGGATTTCGAGTTGGTGCGTCTGGACGGCGGCGTGATCTATCGCCGCCGGTCGTAGTTTCCACCCCGCCGTCTTTCATCGAATGGGTCAGCCGGCGGGTTAGGCGGCAACGGGCGGCACGATCTTGCCGCCCGGCGGCAAGATGCCTCCGGCTCACCTCCTTCAGGTTCCGCCGGATCCGCCCCGTCCACGGATTGGGCTCCCCATGAACGCGTGCCGTTCGGCACCGTCCACCGGTCGGCTCCCTCTCGTTTCACGCCCCTTTCTCCCGTCTCTGGCACGAGTTCTGCATTGCTCGGTGAGCAGATGTGTTTTCGGAAGGGGAACGGAATGACCATCGGGATGGACAAGGTGTTCGGCGTGCCGGAACGGGCGCTGCACCTGCGGGGTGAGCGCCACCAGTTGTTGGCGTCCAACATCGCCAACGCCGATACGCCGAACTACAAGGCGCGGGATATGGATTTCCGGGAGGCGATGCGGCAGGCCTCCGCCCCGCCGGCGCGGCCGTTGCAGGTGACCCATGCCAACCACATACAACCGCCTTCGGATAGGTTATCGGCGGAGGACCCGAAGTCTTTATACCGCGTGCCCCACGCCGCCTCGTTGGACGGGAATACGGTGGAGACCCACGTCGAGCAGGCCAAGTTTGCCGAGAACGCGGTCAACTATCAGGCCACCCTGGAGTTCCTTGGTGGCCGGATTCGCAAGTTGACCAGCGCGATCCGCGGAGAGTAGAGCCATGTCATTGATGCACGCCATTGATGTCGCCGGAACCGGGATGAACGCCCAGCAGGTCCGGCTCAACACTGTGGCCAGCAACCTGGCCAACGCCGAGACGGTGGCGGCGACGCCGGAAGAGGCGTATCGGGCCCGTCAGCCGGTCTTCGCGGCTGCCCTGCATAAGGCCCAGGGTGGCTACCCGGAGGGGGGCGGTCCCCAGCCTCCCAATCCGTGGAATGGGGCACCGCCGTGGGCCGAGCGCCAGGGTCCGGTGGCCTTCCAGGCCCAGTTCTTCCAGGACCCGCTGGCGTTGCCGGCGGAGCGGGCGCTTGGTCTCGAGGACCCGTGGGCGTCGCCGTCCCCCAATGTGCCGGTCTTCATGGCGGGCGTGGTGGAGAGTGACGCGGAGATCGAGCCCATCTACCAGCCGCACCACCCGATGGCGGATGAGAACGGCTTTGTCTACCGCTCGAACGTGAACCCCATCGAAGAGATGACCAACATGATCTCGGCATCTCGTTCGTACCAAAACAATGTCGAGGTCATGAACACCTCGCGGGATCTCATGCTCGAGACCCTGAGGCTCGGCAGATAGGGAGGCGCTGATGTTGAACCCAAGCCAGATCACGGGGCCTGCCGGTGAGGGAGGATTGCCCAAGGGGATTCCGGAGGAGTTGCTTTCGATCCCCAAGAAGGATGAAGGCAATCCCAACGAGATCACCCACAAGGACTTCCTCAAGCTGATGCTCGCCCAGTTGGAGAACCAGGACCCGACCAATCCCCAGGACACGGAGAAGTTCATGGCCCAGATCGCCCAGTTCACGGCGGCGTCGGGGATCAGCCAGTTGCAGTCCGACTTCAAGGCGTTCTTCGAGCACATGCGGTCGGATCAGTCGTTGCGGGCCTCCCACTTTGTGGGCCGTGAGGTCGTGGTGCGGGGCTCGGACGGCTACCTGCCGGAGCAGGGGGAGTTGCAGGCGGTGATCGAGTTGGAGTCCGCAGCGCCCAATCTGACCGTCGATATTGTCAGCCCGACCGGGGAGCGGATCCATCGGGAACGCCTCGGTGAGCGGTCGTCCGGGGAACACCCCTTTGTATGGGACGGCGTCGATGAGGACGGCCAGCGGCGGCCGGCGGGCAGCTACAAGATTCACGCCTACGTCGAGGATGGCGATGATCGTAAGAGCGTGACCACGCTGGTGGGCGCCCCGGTGACCAGCGTCAGCCTGGGGCGCGACGGGCGCCAGCCCATGTTGAGTGTGGCCGGTCAGGGAGAGGTCTCCCTGGCTGATGTGAGAAGAATTCGGTAATCGGCTCGAGAGGGAGAGTCTGCCATGTCGTTCAATGTTGCTTTGACCGGTCTCAACGCGGCTTCCAAGGACCTGGAGGCTACCAGTAACAACCTGGCCAACGCCGGAACCACCGGGTTTAAGCGCTCCCGGGCGGAGTTCAATGATCTCTTCGCCATGGGGCCGATGGGGATTCCGCAGTTGGCGGTGGGCCAGGGCGCCCGACTGGCCAACATCGGTCAGATGTTCACCCAGGGGTCCTTCGATTTCACCGAGCGCAGCCTGGATCTGGGTATCGAGGGGCGCGGCTTTTTCCGCCTCGATGACGATGGCTCGGTGACGTACTCCCGGGCGGGCCAGTTCGAGGTGGACCGGAACGGCTACATCGTCAACAACACCGGTAAGCGTCTGACCGGATACCGTACCGACGAGGAGGGGAACCGGGTCGGTGATGGCCGGGATCTCCTGCGGCTGCCCACGGAGGGGATCCCGGCCCGCCCGACCACCAATGTGGCGGTGGGCGCCAACCTGAACGCGGATACGGACCCACTGGATCCGGCATTGTTCAACCCCGAGGACACCGAGACCTTCCATGAGTCCACCACCACCACGGTCTACGACTCCCAGGGGTCGGCACGGGACGCCACGTTTTACTTCGTCAAGACCAGCCCGAATACGTGGCAGGTCTTCACCGAAGTCGAAGGCATGGATTGGGGTGACGGCGATGCGCCCTATTTCGGTCCCCATGAACTGGTCTTCGACCAGGCCGGAAACTTGGTGGAAGGCGGGCGTGTGGAGTTCGAGGGCGAGTTCCTCGCCGCCGTGGAACCGTTGGAGGTAGAGCTCGACTTCCGTGGCCTGACCCAGTTCGCCCGTCCGTTCAGCGTCTCCCGTATCAGCCAGGACGGCTATACCGCCGGTGAGTTCCAGAATGTCGATGTGGAGAAGGACGGGCGGATCTTCGCCCGCTACAGCAACGGTCAAGCCCAGGTGGTGGGCCAAGTGGCGTTGACCTCCTTCGCATCGGAGGAGCGGCTGCTGAACGTCGGGGAGACCTCTTGGCAGGAGACCTTCGAGGCCGGTGATCCGCTCATCGGCGTGCCGGGACAAGGGCTCTTCGGCCGGATCGAAAACGGCGCGTTGGAGCAGTCTAACGTCGATGTGGCCCATGAGTTGGTGAACATGATCACCGCCCAGCGGAATTTCTCCGCCAACGCGCGCATGGTCACCACCCAGGACCAGATCACCCAGGAGATCATCAACATCCGGTAAGGGGGCGGCCGAGGCCGTTTCCCGCTGAGGTGAGCCACCCATGGACCGTCAGCTCTACATAGCCATGACCGGGGCGAAGCACACCCTGGAGGCGCAGCGCCACAATAACCACAACCTGGCCAACGCCAATACGCCGGGTTTCCGCGCCGACCTGGACAGCTTCTACCAGGCTCCGATGTACGGCCCGGGCTTCGCCACCCGTGCCTACGCGGAAGAGTTGCGGGCCGGTACCGACTTCTCCGGCGGGCCGGTGATGACCACCGGCCGTCCGCTGGACGTGGCCATCCAGGACCAGGGGTGGTTCGTGGTCCAGGCCGGAGACGGCAGCGAGGCCTATACCCGCCGTGGTGACTTCCAGGTCACCGCCGGTGGGCTGCTGACCACCGGTGATGGGCGGATGGTGATGGGCGAGAACGGTCCGATCACGATCCCCCCCGACACCAAGGTGGAGGTGGGGGACGACGGGGTGATCACCGCTATCCCGGACGGGGCCCCGGAGGCGCCGATGCAGGTGGATCGTTTGCGCCTGGTCAATCCGCCGCTGGAGATGCTTTACAAGCACGAGGACGGACTGTTCCGGATGCACGACGGGCAAGTCGCGGCCGATGATGCGGCGGTCCGGGTCAAGGGGGGCGCCCTGGAGGGCAGCAACGTGAACATGGCGCAGGCACTGGTGCAGATGATCGACCATGCCCGGCAATTCGAGACCCACGTCAAGATGATGACCGCCGCCGAGCGGAACGAAGAGACGTCGGCCCAACTCCTTCGTCATCCGGGTTGACGGTCGAAGCGGTTATTGAACTAAGGAGAGAGAGCCGATGAATCCGGCACTTTGGGTAAGCAAGACCGGCCTGGATGCGCAGCAGAAGAGCATGCAGGTGATCTCCAACAATTTGGCCAACGTCAATACGAACGGTTTCAAGAAGGACCGGGCCAATTTCGAGGATCTCTTTTACCAGACGGTCCGCCAGCCCGGCGGGCAGTCGAGCCAGGACACGCTGCTGCCCACCGGCTTGATGCTGGGTACCGGCAGCCGC
>SKYL01000058.1 GCA_007127935.1 Halorhodospira sp.
GGCGCCGGTCCGGGGGGGTACTCGGCGGCGTTCCGGGCCGCCGATCTGGGGCTGAAGGTGGTCCTGGTGGAGCGCTACCCGGTGCTGGGCGGCGTCTGCCTCAACGTCGGCTGTATCCCGTCCAAGGCGCTGCTCCATGCGGCCAAGGTGGTGGACGAGGCGGAGGCGTTCGCCGAGCGGGGGATCGTCTTCGACAAGCCGAAGATCGACGTGCGGAAGCTTGCCGCGTGGAAGGAGAGCGTGGTCAAGCAGTTGACCACCGGCCTGGCGGGCTTGGCCAAGCAGCGCAAGGTGGAGGTGGTCACCGGCGTCGGCGCGTTCATCGACCCGCACCACGTCACGGTCGCCGGCGACGGTGGCGAGCGCACCATCGGCTTCCGCCACTGCATCGTCGCCGCCGGCTCGCGGCCGGTGGCGCCGCCGGGGCTCGATCTCGACGATCCGCGGGTGATGGACTCCACCGGCGCCCTGGCGTTGGAGGAGATCCCGGAGCGTCTGCTGGTGGTGGGCGGCGGCATCATCGGGTTGGAGATGGCGTGCGTCTACGACGGGCTCGGCGCCAAGGTCACCGTGGTGGAGCTGGCCGACCGGCTGATGCCGGGGGCCGACGCCGACCTGGTCAAGGTGCTGCGCAAGCGCCTCGACCGGCGCTACGAGGCGATCCACCTCAAGACCAAGGTCACCGGCGTCAAGGCCAACAAGAAGTCGCTCATCGTCACCATGGAGGGCGAGGGGGCGCCGGAGTCCGATCGCTTCGACCGCATCCTGGTGGCCGTGGGACGGCGGCCCAACAGCGACGGGATCGGCGTCGAGGCGGCGGGTCTGACCCCGGGGCCGGACGGCTGCCTGCCGGTCGACGAGTTCATGCGCACCGCGGTGCCGCACATCCACGCCATCGGCGACATCGCCGGCCAGCCGATGCTCGCCCACAAGGCGGTCCACGAGGGCAAGATCGCCGCCGAGGTCATCGCCGGCGAGAAGAGCGCCTGGGACGCCCGCGCCGTTCCGTCGGTGGCCTACACCGACCCGGAGGTGGCGTGGGTCGGTGTGACCGAGGAGCAGGCCAAGGCCGACGGCATCGCCTATGACAAGGGGGTCTTTCCGTGGGCGGCCAACGGGCGCGCCCTCTCCCTGGACGCCGCCGACGGCGTCTCCAAGGTCCTCTTCGACGCGGAGAGCGGCCGGGTGATCGGCGGCGGCATCGTCGGCCCCGGCGCCGGTGATCTCATCTCCGAGGTCGCCCTGGCGTTGGAGATGGGCGCCGACGCCCACGACATCGGCCTCACCGTCCACCCCCACCCGACCCTGTCGGAGACGGTGGCGATGGCCGCCGAGGCGGCGGCGGGGACGCTGACCGATCTGCCGCCGCCGCGGAAGCGGAGCGGGTCGGCGTCCCCTCGCCGTCAGGGGTGAAGTGCCGCCGCAGTGAGGAGATGAGTGGGGTCATCGCCTCGGCCAGGGCGTCGAGGGCGGCCTTGGCGTCGTCGTTCCGGCAGACCCCGCACGCCCTCTCCAACGCCTGCGCGGGGGCGATCAGTGCGGTGGCGCCCAGGGTGGCGGCCAAGCCCTCGACGGTATGCGCCAACCGCTCCGCCTCGACCCACTCTCCCCGGTCCACCATGGCGCGCAGCACCTGAACGTCGTCGCCGTGATCCGCGGTGAATCCGGCCAGTAAGCACAGGTAGAGCTTTCTCTTGTTGCGGGTACGGCGCAGTCCGGTTGCCGTGTCGAGACCGTCGATCTCCGGCAGCGGCGGCGTCTCTTCGGCTTCGTTCGGTTGCTCTTCGGGGGCGGGTGTATGGCTGGCGCGGCGGTAGTGGCGTGCCAGCACCGCGAACAGTTGGTCCGGATCGATCGGCTTGGCGACGTGGCCGTTCATGCCGAGACCGAGACAGCGTTCGCGTTCCTCGGGCAGGACGTTGGCGGTCATGGCGATGATCGGCAGCGCGGAAAAGCGTTCATCGGCCCGCAGCCGCCGGGTCGCCTCGAAGCCGTCGAGCACCGGCATCCTCAGGTCCATGCAGACGAGGTGGAAGTGGTCCGGGGGCCGTGCGGCAAGCCGGTCGAGCGCCTCCCGGCCATCGCTGGCCACCTCGACCTCGATGCCGCGGCCAGCCATCACTTCCACCGCCAATTGCTGATTGATCTGGTTGTCCTCCACCAGTAGCACCCGCATCCCGGCAAGGGAGGTCTCCCGCTCTCCCTGGTCATCCCCGCTCGCCTCGCCGCTCTCTCCGGCCACGGCACCGAGTAGGCGGCGCAGGTCGGCGGGCAAGGCCGGCTTGGTCAGAACGTGAGACGCCCCAAGCCGGGTGGCGGTGTCGTAGACCTCATGGGAGTCGTAGGCGGAGACGACCACCGGCAGGGGAGGACGGTCCCAATCGTGTTCCTTCATCGCCCGCAGTACCTCGCCGCCGCTCATCTCCGGCATTACCCAGTCCAACAGGAGCAGGTCGTAAGGGCGGCCGGCGCGATGCATCCGCGCCATCTCGGCGAGGGCTTCACGACCGTTGTAGGCGTGGTTGACCGCTCCCCCGGGGGCGATTCCTACTCCCAGCGCCAGGAGCAGAGCGGTCATCGTGGCCACCGCCTCCGGGCGATCATCCACCACCAGTACGCGCAACCGTTCGCTCTCGGGCAGCGGGGCGGTGCCCGCCGAAGCAGCGGTCTCGGCCCGCGAGAAGCGTGCGGTAAACCGGAAGATTGAGCCTTCTCCGGGTACGCTCTCGGCCCAGATCCGCCCGCCCATCAGCTCGACCAGCTTCTTGGAGATTGCCAGGCCCAGGCCAGTCCCGCCGTACTTGCGGGTGATCGACTCATCGGCCTGGGTGAATTGCCGGAAGAGCCGGTCGACCTGTTCCGGCGTCATGCCGATGCCGGTGTCGCGCACCGTAAAGCGCAGTATCACCTCGGTGGCCGATCGGGTCTCGATGTCGATGGTCAAGCGCACGTACCCCTGGTGCGTGAACTTGAAGGCGTTGGAAAGCAGGTTGGTGATGACCTGCCCCAGGCGCAGGGGGTCACCGTAGAGGGTGCCGCCGTCGCCGAGCAGTGCCGGGTCGGTGAAATCGACGAGCAGCTCTACCTCCTTCTCCCCGGCCCGCTGACGCAGCAGGGAGAGCGAGTGGGCTACGATCTCCTCGAGCCGGAAGCGGGTCTTCTCCAGTTCGATCTTGCCCGCCTCGACTTTGGAGAGGTCGAGGATGTCATTGATGATGCCGAGCAGGGACTTGGCGGCGTGGTGGGCCTTTTCGACGTAGTCGCGCTGGCGAGCCGTCAACCCGGATCCAAGTGCCAGGTGGGTCATGCCGATGATCGCGTTCATCGGCGTGCGGATCTCGTGGCTCATGTTGGCTAGAAAGTCGCTCTTGGCGCGAGTGGCGGTCTCGGCTTCGGCCTTGGCCTTGTGCAGCCTCTCTTCCGCGCGCTTGCGGTCGCCGATATCGCGCAGGACCGCGTGAATGACCCGGCGTTGGCCCAGGTAGATACGGGTCAGCAGGACCTCCACCCAGATATCGCGGTCGTCGCGGCGCCGATGGACCCACTCAAAGCGGTTGGAGCCGTTGACGTAAGCGAGCCGCACCATCTCCCGCGCCTTGACCGTCGAGGTCGCCCCGTCCGGTTGGAGTGGCGGTGACAATCGCTCGGGGTCGGTCCGCAACAGCTCTTCGCTGGAGTCGTAGCCAAGCAGGGTCGCCGCCGCGTCGTTGCCGTAGACGAAGCGCCCGCCGTCCAGCAGAAGCATTCCGTCGGCGCTCTGTTCGAAGAGCGCGTGCAATTCGCGGTGCTTTTGCGCTAATTCGCGCCCGCTCCGAAGTGCCTGGCCATAGAGCCGGCCGATGGCGCCGACGGCGCCGGCGGCGGCCAGCGCCATGATGGCGAGGATCGACGCCATCCGGCGGACGGCGCCCGCCGCTTCCGCGCGCGCCTTGGCGGTACTGATGGTCACTCCTAGATACCCGGCCACATCGCCGGGTTCCCAGTGGGTGTGGCAGACGATGCACGAGTCGTCGATGTCGATGCGGCGGAAGAGGTGGAGCCGATCTCCGTCGCGATCCATCACGGTGGCGACACCGTCGGCACCGAATTCCGCACGAGGGTCGATCAGGTAGTGGCAGTCGCCGCACGGCGTGTCGCCGACCGCGGTTACGTGGTCGCGTCCCCGGGGTGTTTCGTGGAGGTCGGTATGGTGCCAGTCGTTGCGCCAGTGCCGGCGGTCGAGATCGGGATTGATGAACTCGCCGGTGTCACCGCGGACGAAGGGGATGCCTACGGTGAACGCCCCTGATCGATACGTCATCAACTCCTGGCGGGAGTAGAGGGCGGTTTCCACCACGCCGTCGAGCAGCGCGACGCTGTCCATCACCCGCTGAAAGGTTCGGGGCTGCCCTTTGGCGATGGAGTCGGCGGTCTGGTCGATGTAGGTATCGAGGACCCCCCGCCCGACCTCCACTGCCCGCTGTTCCGTCTCTCTGTCATAGTAGTGTTGCAGCGCCAGGATGCCGGGCACGGCAATGCCGGCGAGCACCGCCAGCGCCGCCAGGGCGAAACCGGACGGGATGGAGAGGACGGAGGTTGTCAGTCTCGTGAGCAGGCGCATCCTTAGAAACCTTGAAACATCTTCCTGGGGCCGTGCATTGGGGCGCTGCTGATCTCCGCTAGGGTACACTGTCTGTCCTGAGTAATCCTGAACGGATCATGCATCTATAATTGTTTCACCCATCGCCGGTGGAGTATCCTTCGCCGAGCAACGCCACCGATTGGCAAGGGGGGCACCGCGGCCCCCTTCGCACCCGGAAGGTTCTCGATAGCTATGCCGGCGCCCGCGGGGCGCTTCCGGAGGTCGATCCATGGAGCTTCTCTGCCCAGCGGGCAATCTGCAGGCCCTAAAGAGCGCCGTCGATCACGGCGCGGATGCCGTCTATATCGGCTTTCGCGACGGCACCAACGCGCGCGAGTTTCCGGGGCTGAATTTCACCGACGCCCGCGCCCGGGAGGGCATCGCCTACGCCCATGAGCGTGGCGCGAAGGTGTTGGTGGCGCTGAACACCTACGTGCAGGCCGGCGGCTGGTCGCGCTGGCAGGCCGCCGTGGACCGCTCCGCCGAGTTCGGCGTCGACGCCATCATCCTCGGCGATCCGGGCCTGCTGGAGTACGCCGCCGAGCGGTGGCCCGACCTCGACCGCCACCTCTCGGTGCAGGCGTCGGCCACGACACCCGAGGCTCTCGCCTTCTACCACAAGAACTTCGGCATCGCCCGGGCGGTGCTGCCGCGCGTGCTCTCCATCCGCCAGGTGGAGGCGATCGCCGCCGAGAGCCCGGTCGACCTGGAGGTCTTCGGCTTCGGCTCGCTCTGCGTCATGGCCGAGGGGCGGTGCATGCTCTCATCGTTCACCACCGGCCAGTCGCCCAACACGGTGGGCGTCTGCTCGCCGGCGTGGGCGGTGCGCTGGGATGAGGTGCCGGAGGGGCGGGAGGCGCGCCTGGGCGGGGTGCTCATCGACCGCTTCGCCCCGGATGAGTTCGCCGGCTACCCGACCCTGTGCAAGGGCCGCTTCGACGTGGA
>SKYL01000239.1 GCA_007127935.1 Halorhodospira sp.
CAGTCCGTCGGGCGTCCCTCTCAAGATGTGGACCATGAAGTGGGCCGGCACCTCACCGACGCAGATCAGCGCCTCCCCTTCACACCGGATCGGATCACGAACCACGATCTCCCCGTCCGGCTTGACCAGCCCGAAGGGGTACGCCTTGGCAACGTCGAAGAAGCGATCCGCACCCACGGCGGCGGCGCTGTCCGCCTCCAACACTTCGCGATAGACCTCCAGCGCCGGCCGGAAGTCGAGGGCGTGAATCACATTGTCCCGCGCCTCGGTGACCAGAAACGGACCGGCGAAGGGGCGCCAACCGTGCTCCACCCCCACCACCGCCGTCCACGGCAGGGCCACCAGTTGGGCACAGTCTCCCCGCAGCCCCCTGCGGGTGAAGAGGCACGGCCGCTGGACCAGGTCCAGGGAGCCGGCCCCGCCGCCGAAATAGATGGGATCTGGACCGAAGCAATCGTAGACGCCGTCGAGGAAGGTGGCGATGCGCGAGGCGAGCCCGTCCACCACCAGCAGCATGGAGGCGGCGCCGCGCAGCTCCGCCGCCGCTGTCTCCAGGTGCGTGGCAAAGTCGATTTCGGGATCGCTCAAGCCGGTCACCTCGCGGACCTGCACCGGTGCGTCGAGGCCGACGATAATGCTGCCCTGGGAGAGGGTCTGCCCACCGTGAACGAGGCGGGGAAAGATGCCGCCAAAAACAGGCAGCGGCAAGGCTTGCAGGTGCCCGTCCACCGCCGCCGGGGTCAGCCCGTTGCCATCGCAGGCCAACACCAGCAGAGCGCGGGCGCCGGAGGCGGCGGCGGCCTTCAAGTGCGCGAGAAAGGCCCCGCAATCCCCCTGCTCTTCAACCCAGACCGCCCCCTCCATGGTCCACCCCCCTACCGCGTTACGCCGTCACAGCCAAGCCCGTAAAAACAGCACTGCATACGCCCGGCCTGCTTAGCGGCGTACATGGCGGTATCGGCGGCGCTGGTGAGGGCATCGGGGGTGCGGCCGTGCTCGGGGTAGAGGGCAATGCCGATGCTGACGCCGACGCGGACCGTTTGCCCCTCCACACGCAGCGGCTCCGGCACCTGTGCCAGGATCTTCTCGGCTACCGCCTGGGCCGCCCGACGACCCATCTTGGGGTGGATCTCGTCGATGAGGATGACAAACTCATCACCACCCAGACGGCATACGGTATCGGAGGCGCGCACGCAGCCGATCAAGCGCTGGGCCACCTCCTTCAACACCCAGTCGCCGGCGTCGTGGCCAAGATCGTCATTGATCGGTTTGAAGCCGTCGAGGTCGAGGAAGAGCACCGCCACGGCGTGGCGGCCGCGCCGGGCGTGGGTCAGGGCCTGGGTCAGGCGATCGGCCAACAGCACCCGGTTCGGCAGGCCGGTGAGCGAGTCGTGGTTTGCCATGTGCTTGAGGCGGGCCTCGATCTGCTTGTGCTCGGTGATATCGAGGAATACCGCCATGTACCGCTCCACCCGCCCCTCCCGGTCGTAGATGGCGCTGATGCTGAGCCACTCCGGGTAGATGGTGTGATCCTTGCGCCGGTTCCAGACCTCGCCGTGCCACTGCCCCTTGGCCAGCAAGGATTGCCACATCTCGGCATAGAACTCGCGGCTGTGTTTGCCGGAGTGGAGGATGCTCGGCCTCTTGCCATGCACCTCCTCCAGCGTATATCCGGTGATGCGGGTAAAGGCCGGGTTGACCATCTGGATGGTGCCGTCGGGGTCGGTGGCCATGATGCCGTTGGCGCTGGCCTCCACCAGCTTGGCGGCGAAACGCAACTCCGATTCCATGGCCTTGCGTTCGGCGATCTCCTGGAAAGCGGTCACCACACCGGCCATTCGCCCCTCATCGTCGATCAGCGGCGCCGCCACGTAGGCCACCTGCGACAATGTTCCGTCGCGGCGGACAAAGACATCGTCCTCCGTCCGGTAGACCTCCCCCCGTGCGGCCACCTCCAGCACCGGACAGCGCTCCGACGGGTAGTTCGTGCCATCCGGGTAGTGATGGTGGATGGCGTCGTGGACGATCCGGCCGAGCAGTTCCTCCTCACGCCACCCAAGAAGACGCTCCGCCTCGGGGTTCATGAAGGTGAGTCGGCCTTCCCGGTCCATGACGAAGAGTCCCTCACCCAGGGCCGAGGTGATCTGGCGCAGCCGATTCTCCCCATCGCGCAGGGCCCGCAACGTCGTCACCAGATGGACTGCCGAACGGACCCGGACCAACAGTTCCTGGCGGGTATACGGCTTGGTGATGTAATCCATGGCCCCGGCGGAAAAAGCGGAGGCCAGCGATGTGGGATCCCGCTCGGCGGTGATCATGATCACCGCGATGTCGGGTAGACGGGGGTCGGCCTTGATCCGCCGGCAAGTAGCGATGCCGTCCTCATCCGGCATATGGACGTCGAGCAGGACCACCCCAATATCGGAACCGCGCCCATTGGCGGTCGCAATGCCGAGCGCGGCGTACGCCTCCTCCGCCGATCCAGCGTTGACGATATCCCCGAACCCCTCCTTCTCCAACAACCGGTGCGCCAGCACCCGCTCGTCGGGATTGTCGTCGACGATCAACAGCTTCATGGGTACCACCGGTCACTGGGCCAAGTCAGACACGGGAGCGCAAAGTCCTCCAAGACTTCAATCGGACTCCCGGGGAACCACTTTCACCTGGGCGATGTACCGTTCCAATTCGTCGATCCACACATTGATCGACGCCAGATCCGCAGCCCGGGCTGCCTCGCCCATTCGCATGCCGATATCGGAGACGGCTTCCAGCCCGTATCCACCGCCGCTGCCGCGCAACTGGTGGGCGATATTCCGGACGGCCACGAAATCGCGGGCCACCGCGGCCTCGCGCAGATCGTGGATATCCTTCTTACGGTTCTCAATATAACCCGGAATGAGATCGATGATGTCGGGGTCCACGGGGACCACACGGGGCGATGGCGAATCGGTCACTCTGCATCTCCTCTCCTCCGGCGGCCTGAGGGGAAGGGACCGCCGGGGCTCCGCCCTCTTGCGGCGCAACCCTTTTCGTTATTTGAATCAGAACCCGCCCGGCAGTTTATGGGAACTCCACAACCCAATCAACACCAGCGCGCCCTCGAGTCCTATACCTGAAACCGCCCCACCAGGTCCCGCAGGTGCTGCGCCAGGCGCGCCAACTCCTCGCTGGCGGTGGCCGTCTGTTCCGCCCCCTGGGCGGTCTGGTGGGCCACTTGGCTGATGGCGGTGATGCCGCGGTTCATCTCATCGGCGACGTTGGCCTGCTCCTCGGCCGCGCTGGCGATGTGGGTGTTCATGTCCTTGATGTGCTTGACCGCCCCCGAAATGGCCTCCAGGGCCTCGCCGGTCTCCGCCGCCTGCTCCACGGTGGAGGCGGTCCGGCTCTGGCCGGCCTTCATCACCTCCACCGACTGGACCGCCCGCTCCTGGAGGCGCTGGATCACCTCCTCGATCTCGTGGGTCGACTCCTGGACCCGCTGGGCCAATGAGCGGACCTCATCGGCCACCACCGCGAACCCGCGCCCCTGATCCCCGGCCCGGGCCGCCTCGATGGCCGCGTTGAGGGCCAACAGGTTGGTCTGCTCCGCCACGCCCTTGATGACATCCAGCACCGTGCCGATGTTCTCGCTGTCCTGCTCCAACTCGTGGATCACGTCGGCGACCCGCTCGATATCCCGGGCCAGTTCCTCCACCGCGCGGGCCGCCCCCTTGACCACCGCCGCGCCCTTGCCGGTCTGGTCGTCGGCGTGCTGCGCCGCCGAGGACGCCTCGGCGGCGTTACGGGCCACCTCCTGAACCGTCGCGCTCATCTGGTTCATCGCCGTGGCGATCTGGTCGATCTCTTCCTGCTGCTGCCGGATGCCGGTGTTGGTCTGCTCGGTGACGGCGGAGGTCTGCTCCGCCGCGCTGGCCAACTGGTCGGCGGCGCCGCCGATCTCGCGGACCACCCCGGAAAACCGCTCCGCCATCGCGTTGAAGGCGACCGCCACCCGGGCCAGTTCATCGCTGCCGACCACCCGGGCGCGGCTGTCCAACCGCCCCTCGGCCATGGTCCCGGCGGCCCGTTCCAAATCGGCGACACCGCCGACGATACCGCGAATGGTCACCCAGGCCAGCCCGATCCCCATTGCGATGCCACCCAGGATCAGGACCGCGAAGAGGATCAGATTGCGCTGGTAGGCGGCCTGTTGTGCATCGTAATGCTCCGCCGCCACCCGCAGCTGCAGTTGCATCAACTGCTCCGCCACCTCCCGCGCCGCCTGGAACCGCGGATTCACCTCATCCAGCACCAAGCGGTTGGCGCCGCGATAGTCACCCTGCTCCAGTGCCGCCACCGCCGGCAGCAGCCCTTCCCGGACGAAGGCCCCGCGCACCGTGGCGAACTCCTCGGCCAGGCGCGCCTCTTCCGGGGTCAGATAGGTGGCCATGTACGCCTCGGCGATGGCGGTGATCCGCTCGATATTGGCGCGGATCCGGTCGGTGTGCCGAGAGAGCGGATGGTCGTGCATTCGGGCCAGACTCGATGCCGGATCGTGTTGGAGGGCCAACAGCGTCTCCGCCCGGTTGTCCTGCATCAGGTCGATGATCTGCGCCAGTTGGCCGGTGGGGATCAGCCGGTCTTCATAGACGGTATCCAGCGTACGGTCCGCCTGCTGCATGGAGATCAGCCCCATGGCTCCGATAAACACCATCAGGGCGGCGGCAAAGACCACTTGAAGGATCAGGCGGGACCGAATGGTGAGACGGTGGAGGAGATGCATAAGGGGGGCTCCATTAAACATGCATATGTACGAAACGAATTGGCTTGTACCAAAAATAACCATGTCGCACAAGCAGGATTAACAGAGCCCGGAATTACAAGTCATAACAAACAGCCCGCCATCTCGGGCATGGCCGTCACCCGTCACGAACGGCCCGCCATCTCGGGCATGGCCGCCACTCGTCATCGCGAGGAGCGTAGCGACGTGGCGATCCACACGTACACTGGATCGCCACGGGCCTCCGGCCCTCGCGATGACGGGTGAAAGCGTGGATCAGAGATGGATCGTCCCGGGCTCAGCCGGCCTCGGGGCGCATCGCCGGGAAGAGCAGCACGTCGCGGATGGAGGCGCAGCCGGCAAAGAACATCACCAGCCGATCGATGCCGATGCCCTCCCCGGCGGTGGGAGGCAGCCCATACTCCAGGGCGCGGATGAAGTCGGCGTCGTAGTGCATCGCCTCGTCGTCGCCGGCGGCGCGCTCTGCGGCCTGGGCGCGGAAGCGCTCGGCCTGGTCCTCGGCGTCGTTCAGCTCGGAGAAGCCGTTGGCGATCTCCCGCCCGCCGACGATCAACTCGAAGCGCTCGGTGAAGAACGGGTCGTCGTCCCGCGGCCGGGCCAGCGGCGAGACCTCCTTGGGGTAGTCGGTGACGAAGACCGGCCCCTGGAGCCGGTGCTCCGCGGTCTCCTCGAAGAGCAGGGCGAGGATCTTGCCCAGACCGTCACCGGCCTTGACCTCGATGCCCCGGGCCGCGGCGGCCGCCGCCGCGCTCTCCC
>SKYL01000127.1 GCA_007127935.1 Halorhodospira sp.
GGTGGCCGGCGCCGCCGCGGCCGGCAAGGCGCCGGCGGAAGCGGCCCCGGCCCAGCCCGGCGAGGCGGCCCAGACGCCGGCCCAGACGCCGGCCCAGACGGCGGCCAAAACAGCGGCCAGAGCGGCTGCCCCTTCCGCCGAAGTGATGGCGGGGCTGAGCCCCGCGGTTCGGCGCTTGGTGGGCGAGCACGGGGTGGACCCCGGCCGGATCGCCGGCAGCGGTCCCGGCGGGCGTATCACCAAGGCCGATGTGCTCAAGCACGTGGAGGGCAGTGACGCCGCCCCGGCGTCGGAACCCGTCGCCGCGCCCCAAGCACCGTCCCAGGCCGCACCCGCGGCGGAGGCGCCGTCAGCGCCGACCGTCGCCGGACGGGGCGAGCGGTTGGAGGAACGCGTCCCGATGACCCGCCTGCGCCGCCGGGTGGCTGAGCGCCTGGTGGAGGCGCAACAGACGGCGGCCATGCTCACCACCTTCAACGAGTGCGACATGAAGCCGGTGATGGAGATGCGCGCCCGCTACCGGGACCGCTTCGAGAAGGCCCACTCCGTGCGGCTCGGATTCATGTCGTTCTTCGTCAAGGCGGCGGTAGAGGCGCTGAAGCGCTTCCCGGCGGTCAACGCCTCCATCGACGGCGAGGACATCATCTACCACGGCTACTACGATATCGGGATCGCCGTCTCCTCGCCGCGCGGCCTGGTGGTCCCGGTGGTGCGCGACGCCGACAAGCTCTCCTTCGCGGAGATCGAGAAGCAGATCAACGACTACGGCCAGCGCGCCCAGGCCGGGAAGCTGGCCATGGAGGAGTTGACCGGCGGGACCTTCACCATCACCAACGGCGGGGTGTTCGGCTCCCTGGTCTCGACACCGATCCTCAATCCGCCCCAGAGCGGGATTTTGGGGATGCACAAGATCCAGGAGCGGCCGGTGGTGGAGAACGGCGAGGTGGTGGTGCGGCCGATGATGTACCTGGCCCACACCTACGACCACCGGATCATCGACGGCCGGGAGGCGGTCCAATTCCTGGTGGCCATCAAGGACTGCATCGAGGATCCGGCGCGCCTCCTGCTGGAGGTCTGAACCGCCCGGCACCGCCCGCCAACCAATAACAAGAAGTGGGGCCGACATGTCCAATACCTACGACGTCATCGTGATCGGAGCCGGGCCCGCCGGGTACGTGGCCGCCATCCGCTGCGCCCAACTCGGCATGCATACCGCCGTGGTGGACGACTTCGTCTTCAAGGACGGCGAGCCCGCCCTGGGCGGCACCTGCCTCAACGTCGGGTGCATCCCCTCCAAGGCGCTGCTCGACTCCTCCGAGCAGTACCACAAAGTGGCCCACACCCTGGCCGCCCACGGCATCAAGACCAAGGGCGTCGAGTTGGACGTCAAGGCGATGATCGCCCGCAAGGATCAGGTGGTGAAGGACCTCACCGGCGGAATCCGCCAACTGTTCAAGGCCAACCACGTCGAGTGGTTGCACGGCCACGGCAAGTTGGTGGGTCAAGGAGCCGTGGAGGTGCGCGGGGCCGATGGTGAGACCCGCCGGATCGAAGGCGGGGCGGTGATCCTCGCACCCGGCTCCCGCTCGGTGGACATCGGCGCCGCGCCGCTGGACCACGAGCGCATCGTCAACTCCGACGGCGCCCTGGAGTTCACCGAGGTACCCAAGCGGCTGGGCATCATCGGCGCCGGCGTCATCGGCCTGGAGATGGGCTCCGTGTGGAGCCGTCTCGGCTCCAAGGTCGTCCTGTTGGAGGCCCAGGATGAGCTGCTGGCGCCGGTGGACCGGCAGGTGGTGCGGGTGGCCCAGAAGGAGTTCAAAAACCAGGGGCTCGACATCCGCCTCGGTTGCCGCGTGACCGGGACTAAGGTCGGCAAACAGGTCTCGGTCCACTACGAGGACAAGGAAGGCAAGCAGAACCTCCAGGTGGATCGGCTCATCGTCTGTGTCGGCCGCCGCCCCAACACAGAGGATCTCTTCGTCGACGACGTGGGGCTGATCCTCGATGAGCGCGGCTTCGTCCACGTGGACGAGCAGTGCCGCACCAACCTGCCCAACGTCTACGCGGTGGGCGACGTGGTGCGCGGTCCGATGCTCGCCCACAAGGGGCAGGAAGAGGGGATGATGGTGGCCGAGATCATCGCCGGGCAGTACGGCCACGTGAACTACGATACCATTCCTTGGGTGATCTACACCCACCCCGAGATCGCCTGGGTCGGCCGCACCGAGCAGCAATTGAAGGCGGCCAACGTCCCGTACCACACCGGCGTCTTCAACTTCGCCGCCACCGGCCGGGCGCGGGCCATGGACGAGTCCGCCGGCCTAGTGAAGCTGATCGCCCACGCTGAGACCGACCAACTCCTGGGCGCGCACATCATCGGCCCCCAGGCATCGGAACTGATCGCCGAGGCGGTGGTGACCATGGAGTTCGGCGGCGCGGCCGAGGACTTGGCCCGCACCGTCCACGCCCATCCCACCCTCTCCGAGGCCGTCCATGAGGCCGCCTTGGCCGTGGGAAAGCGTGCCATCCACAAGGCGAACTGAGGCTGTTACAGCTTAGCGCCCCGTCATTGCGAGCGCCCCCGTCATTGCGAGGAGCGGAGCGACGAAGCAATCTCCACCACGTGGACGTCAACCCATGGAGATTGCTTCGCTGCGCTCGCAATGACGGGGGGCACTCGCAATAAAGGGGTGTTCGTAGTTGCGGGAAGGGGGTGGTTCAGTACTTCCCTTACGCCCTTTTCTCTCCAATTAGCCCCTCTTTTTATCATTACGTTTCCTAATATTGGTATGAGAGAGGAAGGTCTTGTCGCAGCGTAACGTTATGTATTAGCAGTGATTTGGGAACGCATAAGTTGCTGGTGTAAACTCCGCAGCGCAACATGAGAGAGGCTTCAGCCATGACAGAATTTCGAGCCTATCGAATCCCCGAAGAGGGGGGAGAAAGCGATGGTGGTGTTCGGCGGACCGCGCTCGCCGAGTTGCCCGAAGGCGATGTGTTGATTCGGTCCGAGTGGTCCTCCATAAATTTCAAGGACGCCCTGGCCGTTACCGGCAAGGGAAAGATCCTGCGCCGCTTCCCCCTGACCCCCGGCATCGACGTGGCCGGCACCGTGGAGTCGTCCACCGCCTCCGGCATCGAGCCCGGCCAGAGCGTGCTGGTCACCGGCTGCGGCATGGGTGAGGTCCACGACGGCGGCTTCGCCGAATACGTTCGTGTCCCCGCGGAGTGGGTGGTGCCGGTGCCGGAGTGCTACACCACCCGGCAGGCGATGGCCCTGGGAACCGCCGGTTTCACCGCTGCCTTGGCATTGCTGCGCATGGAAAGCTGCGGCCAGACCCCGGAGCGGGGCGACATTGTCGTCACCGGCGCCTCGGGGGGTGTGGGCAGCCTTGCCGTGAACATGCTCTCGTCGGCCGGTTACCGCGTGGTGGCGGTCAGCGGCAAGCCCGACGCCGCCGAGCAGCTTTATCACCTGGGCGCCGCCGACGTGGTGAGCCCGGAGGAGTTGCAACTCGGCACCCGCCCGTTGGAGAAGGCCCGCTTCGGCGGCGTTATCGACAACGTGGGTGGGGAACTGCTGGCCAGTCTGCTGCCCCACATCCACGAGTACGGCAACGTGGCCGCCATTGGCCTCGCCGGGGGCGTGAAGGTCGAGACCACGGTGATGCCGTTCATCCTGCGCGGCGTGAGCCTGCTCGGGATCAGCTCCGCCAACTGCCCGCGGGATCTCCGGTTGACTGCTTGGCGGCGGTTGGGGGCCGATCTGCGGCCGCCGCGGCTGGATGAGATCGTCACCGGCGAAGTGGCCCTCGACGGCTTGCGGGAGGCGTCCGAAGCGATGTTGGCGCGGCGGGCGCGGGGCCGGACGCTGGTCCGGGTTCGTGACTGAGTGGGGATGGCCATGGGCCGTTCGAGCGGCATTGGGCCGCGACACCGCCCCCGGATATGGGAAGGAGGTTGAGCCATGAGTCAAAACGCTACCGCCGGCCGGCGCTTTCGTGAAGCGGTGGCCGCCGAGCGGCCGCTACAGGTGGCCGGAACGATCAATGCGTACTCCGCGCTGTTGGCGGAGCGGGCCGGTTTCCAAGCCCTCTATGTCTCGGGGGCCGGGGTGGCCAACGCCTCCTTCGGCCTTCCCGACCTAGGGATTACCCAGTTGCCCGATGTGGCGGAAGACGTGCGCCGGATCACCGACGTCACCGATGTCCCGGTGCTGGTGGACATCGATACCGGCTTCGGCGGCGCGTTCTCCATCGCCCGCACCATCCGCGAACTGACCCGGGCGGGCGCCGGGGCGGTGCATATCGAGGACCAGGTCCAGGCCAAGCGGTGCGGCCACCGGCCCGGCAAGGAACTGGTCTCCACCGGGGAGATGGTGGACCGGGTCAAGGCCGCGGTGGATGCCCGCCCCGACGACCAACTGGTCATCATGGCGCGCACCGACGCCCGCGCCTCCGAGGGGCTCGACGCCGCGCTGGAGCGGGCCGAGGCCTACGTGGAGGCCGGCGCCGACATGATCTTCGCCGAGGCGATGCACACACTGGACGATTTCGAGGCCTTTACCCGGCGCGTCCCGGTGCCGGTGCTGGCCAACATCACCGAGTTCGGCAAGACCCCCTTGTTCACGGTGGAGGAGCTGCGCGGGGCAGGCGTCGGCCTGGTGCTCTATCCGCTGTCGGCATTCCGCGCCATGAGCCGCGCCGCCGAGGAGGTCTACGCCGCGATCCGGCGCGACGGCACCCAACAAGCGGTGATCGATTGCATGCAGACGCGGGACCAGCTCTACGAGGTCCTCGACTACCACGCTTACGAAGAGAAGCTGAACGCGCTTTTCGGACGAAGCTCCTGACGAGAGGAAGAGACCATGACGGACAAGAAAACCGGCGCCGGGCTGCGCGGGCAGTCGGCGGGCGAGACGGCCCTCTGTACCGTCGGCAAGGAGGGTGCCGGCCTGACCTATCGCGGCTACGACGTGCGCGACCTGGCCGCCACCTGCACCTTTGAGGAGGTGGCGTATCTGCTGCTCTACGGCGATCTGCCGACCCGCAGCCAACTGGACGCCTACAAGCAGCGCATCGCCGGTATGCGCGATCTGCCCGCGCCGCTCAAGGAGGTGTTGGAGCGCATCCCCCGCGACGCCCACCCGATGGACGTCATGCGTACCGGCTGCTCCATGATCGGAACGCTGGAGACGGAGGCCGACTTCTCCCAGCAGATGGACGTGGCCGACCGCCTGCTGGCCGTCTTCCCGTCGATCATCACCTATTGGTACCGCTACAGCCACGACGGTGTGCGCATCAACACCGTCACCGACGAGGACACCATCGGCGGCCACTTCCTGCACCTGCTGCGGGGCGAGGTGCCCAACGAGTTGCACAAGAACGTGATGCACGTCTCGCTGATCCTCTACGCCGAGCACGAGTTCAACGCCTCCACCTTCGCCGCCCGGGTCTGCGCCTCGACGCTCTCCGACATGCACTCGGCGATCACCGGCGCCATCGGTAC
>SKYL01000288.1 GCA_007127935.1 Halorhodospira sp.
CCCTCGCGGATCACCACCTCGTCGCCCCCTTCATTGCGGACCACGAAGTCCTCGACGCTGAAGTCGAACGGGTCGCCGCGCTCCCAGGCGGCGGCGGTCGCCGTGTCGCCGTCCTCCAGCAGGTTATCGGGACCACCCGCCCGGCCGAGGGCGTAACCGCGCACGTCAAGCGCCGGACCGTAGTCGCCGTCGTCGGCGGCGTCGTAGAGGGCGTGCTTGCCCAGCAGGTGGTCGACGATGGAGCCGGCGGTGCCGGGGGCGAAGTGATCGAGGGTCCGGTCGTGGCGCAACACCAGGGTGGCGGCCTCGATGGCGCGGGCGCGCGCGGCCACGTGGGCCTCGCCGAACCCGGCGATGACGAACTCGCCGTTGCCGTCGAGGAGGTGGACACCGAAGAGCCCGTCGGCGTCGTCGCCGATCAGATCGCCCCAGAGCGCCGCCAAGTTGTCGATCAGGGTGTCGTCGACGGCGTCCGGCGCGCTCCCCCCGGTGGCCGCGGCGGCCGCCTCGTGGGCCGCCTCCAGGACCGCCTCGATGTCGTCCCGGAGTTCCCCGGCGGTGTCGCCGAAGCGCGCCGTCTTGACCCAGCGCTGGGCCAGCGCCGGGTAGACGTAGGCGGCGGCATCGTGGGGCAGGTCGTCGCCGCCGATCTCCGGGTAACGCGCCTGCAACTCCGCGGCCGCCACCTCCACCAACTTCTGGGCCTGATAGCCGATGCGGATCAGGTGCAGCCGTTGGGCGTCGGTGTAGCCGTCGTCGTCGAAATCCAGGTAGTCGCCGGTCACGTGCCGCATCTGGAGGCTGATCTCCGCGGCGGTGCTCTCCTTGAGCAGAAAGTCGTTCCGTTGCTCGTCGGTCATGTAGGTGAGCAGGGTGCTCACCGGGTGGATATGGGCCGGCTGGCCGGTGTCGGTGACGTGGCGGCTCATGGTCACCGGAACTCGCAGGCCGTGGAAGCGGTCGCGGCCGTCGTGGACCCGCAGCACGATCCGGCCCAGGCCGTCCAGCGGCGCCTCCAATGAGAAGCGGCCGTCGCCGCCGGTGCGCGCGGCGTTGTCATAATGGCCGCGGCGGTGATTCTCCGAACGATCGAGATAGACCTGGCCGCGGGAGATGGGGCCGTCCACCGCCCGCCCTTCCAGGACAACCGGGTTGCGGCCCTCGTCTTGCTCGGTGCTGTCGGCGGTGGGGTCGCAACCCGCCGCCAGGAGGCCCACCGCCACCACCGCCGCCAGGGCGGCCGGGACATACCGGGACGCGGCACGCGGATCAGAAAGAGAGGCCGAGGCCGACATTGAACATCACCCCCCGCGGATAGTCTTCGTCTTCAAACTCCACGCCGTCGAGGGCGTAGGCGATATCCAGCTCCAGGAAGCGGAAGAGGGTCAGACCGGTGGTCACGTACCGCAGCTCGCTGCCGGCCAGGTTGGCCCGGTAGCCGAACCGCCACGCCGGCATCAGGCGCACCGGCGAGGCCGTGGAGATGCTGACGGTGGCCCACTGGACCGGGTCGCCGACGGGGTCGCGGACCTCGTTGACGTCCACCGACGCGGCCACCACCCAGACCTGATCCTCGGTGTGGACGGCGCCCTCCAGGGTCAGCTGCGGATCCATGGTCCACGTCTCATCGAGGTCGATACGGTGGGCGAACGATTGGGCCGCTTCGCAGCGGGTCTGCTCGCCGCCGCTCAGGGCGGCGCAATCCTGGCCGATGGCCCCGTAGGAGAACTCGGGCGCGTTCAGGTTACGGCCGACGGCGCCGGCACGATAGAACGGTGTCACCCAGAGGAAACCAAGGTCGGCCCCCCAGGCGGTGCTGGTGACCTGGTTGGCGTCGTACTCGTCGGCAATGGCATCGCCGACGTCGTCGGTGTCCTGCAGGGGGATGACGACCTTGGAGAGGTCGGCCTGGTAATGGGTCACCGTGGCGCCCGCCATCAGTTCCCCACGACCGCCGCGCCACACCGGCCGGCCGTAGCCGACGGCGATCTCACGCACCACCGCGCCCTTGATATAGAGCGAGGTGTTGGTGCTCAAGTCGGCGTTCCCGCCGGTAAGGTCGACCACCAGGGGCGCGTCGAGGACGTTCAGCCGCGACTGGCCGGTATAGCGGACATCCACCGAGACCGCCCCCGGCCCCCACGGTGAACGCACGCTCAACGGGGTCAATGGGACGTGGCCAAAGGCGGACACCTTGACGTAGCCCTCCTCGCCGGCTTGCCGCAAGAAGGCGTCGAACCGCTCGACCACCTCCTCGGCCTCGGTGACGCCGAGATCGTCGCGATCCAGAAAATCCTGTAGGTCTTCCAGCTCGTCCACCAAGTTGTCCACCGGACCGATCTCGACCCCTCCCCCGAGCCGGAGCAAGGCCGTACCGACCACCGGCGACAGGGGCAGCGCCGCCGGGTTGCGTCCGGCGGTGGGGGCGTGAGGGTGGCTGACGGCGCCCAGGGTCAACGCCGGACCGGAGGCGACGCCGGCGGTGGAGGCGGTCGCCGCCGACACCGATCCGGCCACGATCAATGCGCCGGCGCAAAAGGCGCGGATCCGCTCGCCGCTCACGGCCCCGCCTCCCCGGGCGTTGCCCCGCCACCGTCATCACCATCGGTGGCACCGCCCTCTTGCCGTACGGCTTGTTCTTCCTCCGTCAGCATGTCCATCCCCAGCACGAGTCGCACATCCGCGCCCCGGATGACGTCCGGATCGGCAATCACCTCCGGCGCCACGGGCAGTTCGTCCCCCAAGGCCGCCGCCGCCTCGGCGAACCCGTCCCGGTACTCGATGCGGGTCGCCTCCCGCGGCAGACCGGCCGCTCGTTCGGTGCGGCGCACCACGCGGTGGCCGAGGCGGTCGAGGTGGGCGACGGCGGCATCCCCCACCCGGCGATCGCCGGTGTGGTTGATGACCTCCACATCCAAGAGTCCGGTACGTTGCTTGAGCAGATCCAGCCGGCGGCGCTTCTCCTCGAGACGGCCGGAGAGGAGCGCCACCCCGGTGCCCAGGCGTTGAGTCTCATCCTCCAAGGCCGGAATCCGCTCCTGCTCCAGAGCGCTCAGTCGGGCTTCCAGTTCCCGCCGGGACGGCGCCGGCGCCGGACGATGCACCAGCGACAGACGGACGGTGTTCTCCGGCTCGGCGCCCCGCTCCACCATGTCGCGGCCGGCGCTCAGGCGCCACGTCACCCGCGGTGACGGGGCGTACCGGACGCCGGGCCGCAGGGCAAAGGCGAACTGGTTCTGGACCTCCTCGCCGCTGACCCCGATCACCGCGCCCGCCTCGGCGGTCAACGCCCAACGGCCGCCGATGGACTGCTCGATCCGATTGGCGTAGTAGAGCCGGTTGACCGCTTGGTAACCCGGCGCGTCGCGGAACGCGCTGTCGGCCCGCTCGAAGCCGATCACGCCGTCGAGGCGGGTGCCGCGTCCACCGCGTTCATCACTGAGATGAACGGCTACGCCCAACCCCTCCTCGCCGCTGGCCAGCGGGGGCGCGGCGGGGAGGACGGCGCCGTGGACTACCAGCGTCACATGGGTGGCGCTGTCACGCCCGTTGAGCGGGAAGCCGGCCTCGACGCGCACCGCGCGCAGGCCGTCGTCCTCCCCCTCGCGCCGCAACGGTGCCGCCACGGCGACATCGTAACCGGCGGCCACGCCGTAACGGGCGTAAGGCACGAACTGCAAGGCGTCTTCCCGCTCATCGTCGGCCCACGACGACGAGTCCAACGTGAAGCGGTGCTCCGTCTCCCCGTCCCGCAACACGGGACCACCACGATAATCGGCGGCGGCCGTCACGGCCGTCACGAGCAAAGCGGCCGCCGCCCCCATCGTAAGAATAAGGTCTCGGAGAGTACGCATCGGATCAGAACGCCGTCCCGGCGGAGAGATTCAACTGGAAGGCGCGGGGCGCACCGCCGACGGTCTCGGTGGCCACCGCGGTATCCAGATGCAGCCCGCGGAAGAAGGTAATCCCGGCCGTGACCAGGGTCAATTGGTTGCCTACGGCGTTGTGGCGCAACCCGAGGCGCCCCTCCGGCACCACGTAGGAGCGGGTGCGCAGGGCGCCGCCCACCGCGACCCACTGGTACTCGTCATTGAACTGCTTGCCGAAGGCGCCCTCCACGGAGTTGACATCCAGCGCCGCGCCCACCGCCCAGCGTCCCTGGCGGTCGATGTAGCTGCCGTCGAGGACCAGTTGGCGCTCCATGACGTAGGTCTTGGTGCGTTCGATCTCGCCCTCGTCCGCGTACTCCTTCAATAGTCGGCAGTTGTTGTCGTCGGCCTCGCAGTCGACCCCCACGTCGGGGTAATCGAAGGAGGGCTCGGCCAAGTTGTAGACCGTCGCCCCCAGGCGGTATTGCGGACCGTGCCAAACCACCCCCACGTCGATGCCCATGGCGGAGGTCTCGCGCATATTTTCGTCGTAGCGGTCGCGCAGCGTGCTGTCGGCGTCGTCGTCGAAGAACGCGGCGGCGCGGGAGAGCTTCGCCGCATGGTGATTGACCCGCATCCCAGCGTAGAGCACGCCGGAGCGGCGGATCAAAACGCCGGTGCCGTAACCGAGGGAGAAGGTGCGCACCTGAACCGACTGCACGTAGGCGCCGGAGTCGCTGAGAGAGAACGCACTGTCCAGATCGTATTCGTCACCGTCGGGGTCGGTGATGATCTTTGTACCGGGATCGAAATGCCACTTATCGGGGGTGTTGATGTTGTCATCAAACTCGTCCGGGTCCGTGGGGATGTCGCCAAACCCGGTACCGATCCACCCCTTATGAAGAATACCCAGGTGGGCGCGGAACGTGTAGTTGAGATCCACCGTCAAGCTGCCGCGCAGGGCATCCTGGGTCACCGACAGGGGAAACGGCGGCGGATGGAGTTGGCCGGAGACCGCCAGGTAGCCATCCTCGGCCACCGTCTCCAGCAACCCGTTGACACTCTCCTCGGTGGAACCGATCTGCTCCAGCGCGCCGAGCACGTCTTGCAAATCGTCGAGTTCGCTCAAGCCGCCCACCAACTCGGAAAGTTCGTCGGCGTCGTCACCGATCTCTTCGAAGTAGCCGCCGAAGTCGCTGACGTCGCCAAACTCGTAGCCGACGCCCGCGCCGAAGATCCCCAAGCGCGTGCCGCGCCCCCCCTGAGCCACCTCGGCCGCCGGATTGCGAGTGGCCAACACGCCTGAACCGGCGTACGGAATACCGCCGAAACCGAGGTGGGCGCCGCGGGGATGCGCATTGTCCGCCAACGTCCACGGCGAGACCAGACAGCCGACCACCAACGCAGCATATGGAATCGCCGTCCGCACGGAACCTCCGAAACAGATCAAGGACTGTGTTTTGCCTAACCGAACTATCGGCGCCGGTCAGTATACCTTGAGGCCTTGTCCAGTTGGGGACACCCCGACCCTGAAGCCGTGCGGCCGTCACCCCTCCCCGGCCCGCAGCAGCGCCATGGGCCCCGTGCGCCAGTCGCGCCGCGCCCCCAGCCACCCG
>SKYL01000054.1 GCA_007127935.1 Halorhodospira sp.
CATTTGAGCAGGTCACGATCTTGTTGGACCGGACGTTGGGCCTGAACGGGCGGGCCGGACGGTTTACTCCGGAGACCCCGTTGCTGGGGGCGGTGCCGGAACTGGACTCCATGGCGGTGGTGCTGCTGCTCATGGAGTTCGAGGCGTCTTTCGGCATCGTGGTGGAGGACGACGAAGTCGGTGCCGAGATGTTCGAGACGGTCCAGTCCTTGGTGGAGTTTGTGGACGGCAAGCTGGGGCGCGTCCCGCAAGTGTCCCTCATGCGCCAGGTATCGCAGTAGGCCGGCCACCCTCCGTGGCGTTTGAACTCCGGAGTCAGACCGTGGAGATACGATGACCGGTGGGCCCGATGTTTCGGTGGTCATCCCCGCCCTGGACTGCGAGCGCTTTATCGGTGCGGCCATCGACAGCGCCTTGGGGCAGGAGGGGGTGCGGACCGAGGTGTTGGTCATCGACGACGGCTCCACCGACGGGACGGCGGAGATCGTTCGCGGCTACGGTGAGCCGGTGCGGCTGTTGCGGACAGCGGCGCCACGCTCCGGCCCCGGTGCGGCACGCAATGTGGGGTTGCGCCACGCCGCCGCGCCGTTGATCGCGTTTCTCGACGGGGACGATATTTGGCTTCCCGGAAAGCTGGCGCGGCAAAAGCGGTTGCTGGACGGCCACCCGGAGGTGGCGTTGGTCTGTGCCCAGAGCATCTCCTGGTACCCGGAGGGGACGGAGGCGCCGCTCCCCGAGGCGCGGGGAGGGCCGGATAACGATACCCCGCTCGATGTGGCCGGTTGGAGCTACGCTCTGCTGCTGATGCAGCCGGACGCCGTGTGGACCACCACGGTGGTGGTGCGCCGGTCGCTGGTGGAGCGGATCGGGGGGTTTGATGAAACCCTGCGCCTCGGCCAGGATTATGAGTACTGGCTTCGCGCATCGCGGGAGACCCCGGTGCTGCGAGTCGCCCGTCCGCTGGCCCTCTACCGCCAACACGAAAACAACTCCACGCATACCGCCCCCAGGATGCGGAACTACGAGCTGGAGATCGTGGAGCGGGCGCTGGCCCGGTGGGGGCGGCGCGGCCCCGACGGCACGGAGGTCTCCAAGGCCGATCTAAGGCGGCGTATCGCCCGGCTTCACTTCCGGATGGGCTACATCCACTGTTGGCGCGGCAGCCCCTCCGTCGCCGTCCGCGCCTTCTGCCGGTCGGCCCTTCACAACCCCTGGCGGTGGAAGGCGTGGGCCTATATCGCGGTGGCCTCGGGCCGGTCGTTGTGGCGCGCCGCCGGGGGGACCGGGTTTACGAGCCGGAGTGAGCCCCGGAATGAGCCAGGGCCCCATCATGGCCGGAGTTGAGCGCCAGGCGGATAAGAAAGCGCCACGGCGCCCGGTCCCACGGGGTAAAGCGGGGCAGTTGATACGGGTCCCGGCCAGGGGCCGCCGCGCCGTGGGCTGTGGACACCGCCAGGCGAAACCCGGCTTGCCGGAGCAGACTCCGGTCCCGCGCCGTATAGTCCCGCCCCGGCTTGCCGTTGGGGTAAGCGAAGCACTCCACCGGGGCGCGGCAGATGGCGCGAAGCCGCTCGGCGCTTTCGTGGATCTCCCAGCGGGCCTGCCGTTCGTCCACCAGCGTAAGGATGGGGTGGGAGACGGTGTGGGCGCCAATGGTCATTCCCGCCTCATGCAGGCCGCGCACTTCATCATCGGTCATCATCAATCGTTCCGGCGCCGGCGCGCCGGCGTGCCTGGTCACCGCCTCGACGCAAGCGTTGCGTACCGGCGGAGTGAGGTGCTTGACGGCACGGATGATCGCCTCGGCGGCGCGGCGCCGACCGGCCATGTCGTCGAGCCGGTGGCGGCCCAGGCCCTGGGGAGTCAGGTCCAGCGTGCCGTCCGGCGCCCACCGCACCGCTTCGATCACCGTGTCGTTGAACATCCACCCGTCGTTGAGATAGCCGGTGGCGATGAAGAACGTCGCCGGTATGCCGTGCCTGCGCAGGATCGGCAGCGCGTGGTGGTAGTTGTCCGCGTAGCCGTCGTCGAAGGTGACCGCGGTGGCTCGGGGCGGCAAGGTCCCGGCCTCCAGGCGCGCCACGGCCTCAGGCAGCGGCAGGACGTGGGTGTGGTGGGCAAGGATCTCCATTTGCCGGTCGAAGCGCCGGACGTCCGGCTCCCCGGGGCGCATCGGGTCGGGTGCGGGCAGCACCCGGTGGTAGATCAGGATCGAGAGCCTGGATCGTCCGCGCCAAGCGCTCCATCCCTTCTCAATGGCCCACAGCGGCGTGTTCATGCGGCCCGCTTTTCCTTGTATCGGAGGGATACGGCAACTATAGGGCAGCGTGACACGCCGTCCAGGGCGGCGGCGGCCGTTCCAGACCGGAGGAGAAATGCCGATCCAGCCCAATGATACGCTCACCGCCCTCCCCGTGCCGGCCGCCGGGCCGGCCGCCGCCCCGGTGGTGATTGAAGGGACGCTGGACGGGCTCGAGCAGGCTTGGTGCGCGCTCTACCGGGCGCAACCGGCGTCGCCTTTTCTGTCGTGGCCGTGGCAGCGGGCGTTGCACGCCACGTGCCTCGGCGGACAGCGGCTTCAGGTGGTGGCGCCGGTGGCGGCGGGTCGGCCTTGGGCCGCCGCGTCCTTCGGGCGTGGAAAGCGCCGTGCCGTCCGGTGCCTTCCGGTGCGTACGGTCTGCATGAACGAGAGCGGGGACCCGGTGCTGGACCGGCTGCTCTTGGAGCACAACCGGCCGCTCTGCCGCCCCGGTGACGAGGCGAAGGCCCTGGGCGCGCTCGCTCGCCACCTGCTGACCCGCCGGCCACGATGGGATGAACTCTCGTTGGGGTGGATGGATGAGGACGTGTGGCGGTCCATGGAGCCGGGTGTCGCCGGCCTGCCGCTGACCGTGGTGGAGAGGGGCCGCGCCCCGTACTACTTCGTCGATGTGGAAGAGGGCGGGCTGGACGGCTATCTGGCGCGGTTGAGCAGCAACACCCGCTATCAGATCCGCCGGGCATTGCGGATGTACGGCGGGGCGGAGGCGGTGAGCTGGTCTGTCGCCGAGACCCCCGAGTTGGCGTTGACGTGGTTTCGCGACCTGGTGCGTCTCCACCAAGCGTACTGGAACGCCAAGGGCCGCCCCGGCGCGTTCCACCACCCGCGCATCCGGGAGTTCCACACCCGTCTGATCAGCGATCCTCGTGCCCGCGAGGTGGTGGAGATGGTCCGCGTGGAGGCCGCCGACGGCCCGGTGGGTTATCTCTACAACCTGCGTGCGGGGCGGAACGTCTTCAATTACCAGAGTGGGTTCGATTACGCCGGCGACCCCCGCCGCAAGCCGGGTCTGGTCTGCCATGCGCTCTCGGTGGCGGAGTACGGCCGCCGGGGGGTGCGGCGGTACGACCTGCTGATGGGCGACAGCCGGTACAAGCGGAGTCTCGCCACCGGCAGCGGGCAGATGGTCCGGATCGCGCTCCAGCGCCACCGCCTGCGCTTTGTCGTCGAGCGGGCGGGGCGGTGGATGCGGGGCTTCTGAGGGCCGGGCGGGACGGCTATGCTGTGCCGGGCTCTCCATGGGTGACTCGATGTCTTTGACGCTTGCCGAGTGGTTGTTGGCCACCGTGGTGCTGCTGGTGGGCACGATCATCCAAGGCTCTGTCGGCTTCGGTGTGGCGCTGCTGGGCGCGCCGGTGCTCTTCTGGATCGATCCCGGTCTGGTGCCCGGGCCGATGCTCATCGTCGGCATGGCCTTGCCGTTTCTGATCCTGGTGCGGGAGCGCCGCTCTCTCGACGTCCGGGGGGTCCGCTGGGCGGTGCCGGGGCAGTTGAGCGGGGCGGCGGTGGCGGCCTTGGTGCTGGCCGAGATCTCCAACCAGGGGCTGTCGCTGATCTTCGGCTTGCTGGTCTTGTTCGCGGTGGCCCTGAGCGCCTTTGCCGGGGCGCCGAAGCCGACGCCGGGGCGGTTGCTGGCCGCCGGTTCCATGTCGGGCTTCATGGCCACCGCCACCTCCATCGGCGGGCCGCCGCTGGCGCTCGTTTACCAAGCCGCGCCGGGCGGCCGGTTGCGGGCCACTTTATCCGCCATCTTCGTGGTGGGCGGTTTCGGTTCGTTGACCGCGTTGGCGTGGATCGGCCGCTTCGGCATGGAAGAATTCCTGGCCGGCCTCAGCCTCTTGCCGGGGGTATTGGCCGGTTTCTGGTTGTCGGGGTATACCGCCCGGGCGTTGGATCGGGCGTGGCTGCGCCCGGCGGTGCTGGCGGTCTCGGCGGTGGCCGGGGCGGCCGCTGTGGCGGATGCGGTGTGGTGATCCGATGCGGTTGCGGTGGCCGCGGTGCGGCAAAGCGCCGCATGAGGTGTGTCATATGGCGTAAGTGGTAGCATGTATCCGCTTTCATGTGGGATTCGGATCAGGGGGAGAGCGGAATGGACCGTACAGGAATCGTCGGCGATGCCCCGGAATTGGCGGCGGTGCTCCGGGCGGCGCGCTTGGTGGCGGCCACCGATGCCACGGTGCTCATTCAGGGAGAGAGCGGCAGCGGCAAGGAGTTGCTGGCCGGTACCGTACATACCCACAGTCGGCGGGCCGACGGCCCGTTCATTACCGTCAACTGCGCCGCGCTACCGGAAGGGCTCGCCGAATCGGAGTTGTTCGGCCATCGCCGGGGTGCGTTCACGGGCGCCGTGACCGACCAGACCGGGTTGGTGGAGGCGGCGGACGGCGGCACCCTCTTCCTCGACGAGGTCGGCGAGTTGGATGCCTCGGTGCAGGCGAAGCTTCTCCGCTTCCTGGAGAGTGCAGAGTGCCGCCCGGTGGGGGCCGGCCGGGCGCGCCGGGTCGATGTGCGGGTAGTGGCCGCCACCAATCGCGATCTCTACGCGGAGGCGCAGGCCGGGACCTTTCGCTCCGATCTTTTCTACCGTCTTCATGTGATCCCGTTGGAGTTGCCCCCCTTGCGGGAGCGCCGCGGCGATGTGCCGCTCCTGTTGGAGCACTTCCTGACCACGTTGGCCGAGCGCCACGGGGTGGCCGCGCCGCGCCCGGTGGGTGAGGCCGTGCGGATGCTGGAGGCCCATGGGTGGCCCGGCAACGTCCGTGAGTTGCGCAACCTATGCGAGCGCTTGGTGGTGCTGCGGCCCGGCCAGGAGATCCGGCCCCGGGATCTGCCGCCGGAGATCGTCGCGGCGGACACCGGCGGCGGCGTCGCGCAGACGCTCTTCCAACTGCCGAGCCAGGGGATTCGACTGGTGGAACTGGAGGCGGAACTGATCCGGCAAGCGCTGGAGCGCACCGGGGGGAACCGCAGCCGGGCTGCCGAGCTGCTGGGATTGACCCGCGACACCTTCCTGTACCGGATGAAGAAACACGCCCTCGCTTAATTCCGTCATTTCGACGTTTCCGGGCAACCGTGGATTGCTTCGCTGCGCTCGCAATGACGGGTTGGCCCGTCATGCGAGCGTCCGCCCGTCATGCGA
>SKYL01000291.1 GCA_007127935.1 Halorhodospira sp.
GGTCATCAGTCGATCACGAACTTCCGTTACGAATTACCGGTTGCCGCAGAGGTAACCGCGGTTCACGCAGGCGTTGTTGTCGACGGCGTGGCAGGTGGCGCAGGTCTCGGCGTTCAGCGGGTGACCCGGCTCATCGGAGGCGATGGACTGTTCCGTCTCCATCAGCAGCACATCGTAGATCGGCTGGCCGTCTTTGTGGTCGGTGGTGAACGCCACCCCAAGCTGGGTCAGCTGCAGCACGGCGGTGCGGCCGTCCGGGTAGTCACGGCCCTTGGCCTGGTAGATGTCGAAGACGGCGGGGTTGACGAACCCCTGATAGGAGCTGCCTTGGGCGACGCCGCAGTACATGCGCACAGTGTCGGCCAGAATCCGGTCCGGAGTCACGCCCCGCGGATCGACGCCGCAACCCGGGAAGCTGCCCAGACGAACCGTCTTCTCCCAATCCGCCCAATAGTTGCTCTCCACCGGTGCCGGGGCCGCCGCCTCTTCGGCGGGCGCTGCATCGTCACCGGAACCGCCACAGGCGGCAAGGGTGCCTGCCAACACGGCCAGCAACATATACCGAGCGATGGAGTTAAATCGATCTTTCATACCTATTACCTCGTTCGTCATGTGTGATATAAGAATTAGCCCAACATAAGACTAATGGGATACGAATCCAACGTCCTTGAGCAAACGCAAGCCGTTCAAGATCAACCGCCGACTCTTAATACGGTTCTCGGAACGTCCAACCACCATGACAGCGGATCACCATTTCCTTTACTCTTTGAAATCATAAAAGGCGACATCTCCCGGCTTTGCGCACGCCACCGCGCCAACGTGTAGGGCTTAACCATGATCCGGTCCATCTGGCAGCGCCTCTTCCGCCTCTCCCTCAACGGCAAGCTGTTGCTCCTAATCGTCTTCGTCTCTGTGACCTCGGTCTCAGTGATGGGAACGGGGGCGTTCTGGTTGATGAAAGCGCAGTTGGAGGAGCGTTTCAACCAGCAGATCATTCAGATCGGCGGCGACATCGCCACCACCTTGGACGAGTATCTGGTGACGCAGGCAGAACGACTGCAGGGTATCGCTTCCCATCCGTGGGCCAGCGAGCCCAGCACCGTACCGCTGGACCACTACGCCCGGTGGTTCCGGGGCTTTTCCTGGATCGGCATCGTCACCGACGATGGACAGGTGGTGGCCGCCGGCGGGGATCTGTCCACACCGCCTGGCGCAAGCCGCAACGAGGCCCTGGCCCGATGGGCCGCCGCCGCCCGGCGCGGCGAGCGGCTGGCCGATCACGCCGACGGCGGCCGTTTTATCCTCTTCATGGAGCCGGTAGCCGGACAACCCGGCCTCTACGCCATGGGGCAGATCCCCATGGCGCCGATCATGGCCATCAACAACCGGATTCGGATCGGCGAGACCGGCCGGGCCACGCTCTTCGACTCCAACGGCACCCTCATCGGCCACCCAGACGAGTCGCGGTGGGGCTACGACATGAGCCACTACCCGATCGTGGGCCCGCCGGTCAACGAGGGCCGCGGCCACCCCGGGGGGCGCTTTCTCAGCGGCGACGGCTCGGAGAAGTGGGGGCTCACGGTCATGCTGCCGGGCTTCCAGGAGCGCTACGAGGCCAACTGGGGACTCATCGTCGATCAAACCCTGACGGAACTCTATGGCCCGGTCTACATGCTGTGGTGGCTCACCTGGGCGCTCTGGATCATCGCCGTGGCGGCCGCCGCCGTCCTCGGCATCTGGCAAGGGCGGAAGATTTCCCGCCCGCTGCGCGAGTTGGCAGCGCGGCTGACTGCCATCGGCAGCGGCGACGCTGATCTCTCCCAGCGGCTGCCGGTGACCACCCACGACGAGATCGGCGAGACCGCCCGCGGCTTCAACCGGACCATGGAGCAGCTGCAGGGGCTGCTGCGCGAGGTCTCTAAGGTGGCCCGCGGCCTCACCGAAGCCGTCGCGCGAATGACCACCACCACCGAGCAGACCAGCCGCTCGATCCATACCCAGAACGAGGAGATCGAACAGGTGGCCACCGCCATGAACGAGATGGCGGCGACGGTCCAGGAGGTGGCGCGCAACACCCAGCACGCGGCGGACGCCGCCCGCCGGGGCGGCCAAGAGGCGGAGACCGGCCGCCAGGTGGTCAGCGCCACGCGGGAAGCCAACGCCACCATGGCCCGGGAGGTGGGGCAGGCCACCGAGATCATCCTGGCCCTGAAGGGCGACTCGGACAATATCGGGACCATCCTCCAGGTGATCACCGAGATCTCGGAGCAGACCAACCTGCTGGCGCTCAACGCCGCCATCGAGGCGGCGCGGGCCGGCGAGAACGGCCGCGGCTTTGCGGTGGTGGCCAACGAGGTGCGCACCCTGGCCCACCGCACCAACGAGTCGACCACCGAGATCCGGGAGATCATTGGACAGTTGCAGACCCGGGCCGATCAGGCCGTGGCGGCCATGGAGACGAGCCAGCAAAAGGCCGAGGAGACCTTGGAGCAGGCGGACCGGGCCGATGGGGCGCTGCACTCCATCACCGAGGTGATCCGCGAGATCGGTGACATGAACGACCTGATCGCCTCGGCCTCGGAGGAGCAGTCCCAGGTAGCCGAAGATATCAACCGATCAGTGACCAGTGTCCACCGCCTCAGCGGGGAGAACGCCTCCGCCGCCGAGGAGATCCGGCGGGCGGCGGAGCACCTGAATGGGCTGGCCGGGGATCTCGACCGCATGGTGCAACGCTTCCGTAGCTGATCCCAGGTGCCGTGACGAACTGACCGGCGAGCAGTTCACAAAGGGGTTTTCCTTCGCCGGAGGCTTCTTCATACTTGGCGGACGATCCGCTCGTATATAGCGGGACTTGCCAACAGGGAGCGCCACCATGACCGCCCAGCCCCCGGTGCTGATGGACGGCTTCGGCCGCCGGGTCACCTATCTGCGGATGTCGGTGACCGACCGCTGCGACTTCCGCTGCGTCTACTGCATGAGCGAGGAGATGGAGTTCCTGCCGCGGACCCAGATCCTCTCTCTGGAGGAGATGGAGCAGACGGCCCGCGCCTTCGTGGAGTTGGGTGTCACCAAGATCCGGATCACCGGGGGCGAGCCGCTGGTGCGCCGGAGCGTTCTCCAACTCTTCCACGCCCTCGGTGCGCTGGACGGGCTGCGGGAGCTGGCGCTGACCACCAACGGCTCGCAACTTCCCCGCTATGCCGAGGAACTGCGCCGGGCCGGGGTGCGGCGGCTCAACATCAGCCTCGATACCCTCGACCCCGAACGTTTCCGGCGGATCACGCGCACCGGGCGGCTGGAGAAGGTATTGTACGGCATCGAGGCCGCGCGCGCTTCCGGGTTTGAGCGGATCAAGCTCAACACGGTGGCCATGAAGGGCCGCAACGAAGACGAAATCCTCCCCATCGTCGACTTCGCCATGGAACGGGGTCTCGATATCAGCTTCATCGAGGAGATGCCGTTGGGCGCCGTGGACGGCCGGGACCGGCGGGAGGGGTTCATGTCGTCGAACGAGGTGCGGGAGGCGATTGAGGCGGTCCATCCGCTGCAACCCACCACCGAGTCCACCGGCGGGCCGTCACGCTACTTCCGTATCCCCGGCAGCGAGACGCGCATCGGCTTCATCTCGCCACACACCCACAACTTCTGCGAAAGCTGCAACCGGGTCCGTTTGACGGTGGAGGGGCAGTTGCTGCTCTGCCTCGGACAGGAGCACTCGAAGGATCTGCGCGCCGTGCTCCGCGGCCAACCGGGTGACCGGGAAGAGTTGCGGCAGGCCATCGTCGACGCCATGACCCTCAAACCCCGGGGACACGACTTCGACGCCACGCGCATGGACCGCCCGGCGGTTCTCCGGCACATGAACGTCACCGGGGGGTAAGCGGCACTTCCACCCAGCCCTCCCCTCGGGGGCGCCAGCACTTCAGGGCGATAGCCCCGCCGGGTCCGGCGGCGGCGATGAGGTAGTCCCACCCCCGCCACGCCCGCTCCCGGTCGGTGGCCGACGGCGACGGCCCGCCATCCGGGTGGCTATGCCAGATCCCCACCACCTCCCAGCCCCGCCGGGCCGCCGCCCGGTCCCAGCGGAGGAAATCGCGCGGGTGGAGTTCGTAGCGCCGCTCCGGGTCGGGGTCGATATTGCGGCAGAACGCGGCGCGGTGAACCGTTACCCCTTCCGCCGCCCGCTCGCCCAACAGTACGCCGCACGCCTCCCGCGGCCGGACCGCCGCCGCCCGGCGACCGATGCGATGCGCCTCCGCTCCGGGCAGCCGCATCTCCCCCGCCGGTGCCGCCCGGTTCGGTGCCGTCTCCGCGTCAGGCGTCACCGCTGCGGCCGCCGCCCTCTTCCGGCTCCCGCCCATGGGTCTCGATCTCGGCGCCCTTGGTCAAGGTCTTGTGGACCGGGCAACGCTTGGCGATCTCCACCATCCGCGCCCGGGTCTTGGCGTCGATCCCGCCCTCGATCCGGATCTCCCGCCGGAAGCAGAGAACGGCGTCCTTCTGCCCCGGCACCTCGTGGCGGTGGTAACCCACCGTGATCCCCACCCCCTCCAGGTCGAGCCCCTTGCGCTCCGCATACATCCGCAGCGTGATGCCGGTACACGCGGCCAGCCCCGCAGCCAGCCACTCGTAGGGGGCGGGACCCGCCCCGTGGCCGTCCAGATTCAGCGGCTCATCGGCCATCATGCGCTGCCCGGCGGCGACGATCTCGGTGCGGTAGTCCGCCCCGGTCCACGCCTCCACCGGACCCACGGCGCGGGCGGGGGCCGGCCCGACACCGGTCCACCGCCCGGCCCACTGGGCCACCAATCCGGCGATCCACCCGGCGTCGCCCTCGCCCTGGAGGCGGTGCCCGCCGCCGGGCACGGTCACCGTACTGACCACGTGCCGGGTCGTCTCGTGGATCCGCTCCACGTCGGTGCCGTCGGCGTCGGCGCTATCGGGGTGGTAGAGGACCAGCAGCGGCGTCCCCAGCCACTCCAGGGCGTCGGCCATGCCCACACCGGCGGCGGACTCGAGCATCGCGCTCTGGACCCGGACCCAGCGCCCCGCCGCCGGCCCGGCCGCCGTCCCCTGCCCCTCGTCACCCGTCCGCAGCCGCTCCAACGCGCCCGGCCCGGTCATCGGCGCCAACACCGCCACCGCCTGTAGCGTGGAGAGCTTCTCCGCCGCCAACAGCGCGGCGGTGCCGCCCACCGAGTGCCCCACCAACAGCGCCGGCGGCGGCACCCGGACGGCGGCCGCCGCATGGTAGGCGGCGGTGACATCGGCGGGAGCGAGGCCCGGATCGCTGTCCGGGACCGCCCCGGCGTCAATCCGGATCACCGCGTACCCCGCTTCCACCAAGCCCGCCGAAAAGCGCGCGGCTGGCTCCTCCTCCAAACAGTGGACCATCAACACCGAGGCGGTGGGCTCCACCGCGCCGGGACGGTCCAGCACCGCCTGGGCGGTCA
>SKYL01000265.1 GCA_007127935.1 Halorhodospira sp.
GCCGATTTGGCCGTCGAAGCGGATGGTGAACGGCCACAGCGCCGAGCCGGAGATGCCGCCGGCCAGGTCGGCGGCCAGGTGCAGATCCTCGGCGTGGGGCCAGACACTGAGTTGATCGAGGAGCCAGACCCGGGCGGAGTCGCGCATGGACAGCTCCAGGGCTTGTTCCATCAGCGCTTGGCGCTCCTCCAGCGTGGCGTAGTCGCGCCGCTCCAGCCGTTCCGCCACCTCGGCGAACGCCGGGGCCGGCGTGTACGCCTGCCAAAGCGGCGCGGGGCGCCCGCTGGGGGTGTAGTAGGCGCTGAAGTTGTTGGCCGCGTCGCGGCTAATGACCCGGGTGATCCACGCGCCGGTATAGACGTGCCAACGGCCGGTGGAGGGGTCGCTGGCGATCCAGATACGCGACGCCTCATCGGCGGTGCGGTAGAGCCGCTCGGTCTCGAAGCCGAGGTCTTCCAGCAGGTTGGCCACGTAGTCGCCGATCCGCTCGCGGCTGTCCTCGGTGCGGATAAGGACCGTGAGGCGGACCGGCGCCCCTTCGTAGTGCCAGACGCCGTCGACGCGCCGGGCGCCCAGCGCCTCCATCTCCGCGGTGATGATCCCTGCGGCCCGCTGCGGATCGTGACGGTAGTACAGCTCCAGCTTGCGGGCGGTTTCAGCCAGCCGGGCGTAGTCGGGGAAGGCGGTGCTGATGGTCAGATAGCGCGGCACGGCGAGGCCGCCGAACAACTCCTCGGCGATGTGGCGGCGGTCCACCAGCCAATTCATCGCCTCGCGGATGGCCGGGATGCGGAACGGGTTGAGGCGGCCGTCGTCGAACGCCGCGGGATTGAAGGTCAACTCCACCGACGTGCCGTAGGAGAGGTGGTAGCCAACCCCCGGTGCCGCCTGGATCTGACGGAAGATGGCGGCGCTATCCAGCCCCTGGCCGTAAACGTGGCGTGTGCCCCCGCGGATCAGCGCGGTGATCCGGCCGGGATCGGCCTCGCGGGTGAAGACGATCTCGTCCACCAGCGCCCCCGGCCGCCGGGTGATGGCGCCGACGGTCTCCGGTACGGTGCCGGGGCGGAGGTGGGCGGTGTCCGGGGCGGTGTCGCGGCCGGGCCACGACACGACGACAACGGCGCCCAACAGCGCCGCCACTCCGGCGGTGACCAGGATCGTTCGCAAGGTCATGCGGGTGTCAGTGGTTCCCTCTCCGTGTCGATGCGGCATGTTGCACCAGCCGGCGGTGGGGCGTCCACTGGAACGGCGGCGAGCTTGGCCGGGTGGAGCCAGGCAGGGGGGTGAGGCAGGGGCTTGCTTTCTCTCGTTTGCCGCATAATTCTTGCAATATCTATCTCGCCATTCATGATGGGTACCCATGCACGACGAGACGGCCACCACGATCCGGTTTTCCGGCGGCGCCCTGGAGCGGGCCGCCTGGGACCGGCTGTGGGATACCGTGGACGGCGAGATCGCCCGCCGCGCCTTGGGTGCGCGGCGGGAGCGCTACCGGCGGCGGGTGGAGGCGGAGGAGTCGGCGCTGGCCCGGCTCGGTCTGGAGCCGGGAGTGTTGCTGGAGCTGTCGTGGCTGGTGCGCGATCTGCGGGGCCGGGGGATCGCGTTCGGCCCCGGTTACGGTCCCCAGTCGGGTTCGTTGCTCTTCCACCTGCTGGGGCTCAACGGGGTCGACCCGGTGGACCATGGGCTGCCGTTTCTCGGCTTCGGCCGCGAGTTGGAGGCCCGCCGCCTGCACCTGCGGGTACCCAGCCGGATCGAGCAGGCGGAGACGGTGGCGGCGCTGCGCCATTTCGGTGGCCGGAATCACGGCATTGACGATGCGCGGGTGGTGGAGGTGGTGGTGGCGGTGGAGCCGGCGCTGGCCTTCACCCGGGACCTGGAGCGCATGGCGCGGGCGGTGAACGACGGGCGGTCGTGCGACCCGCTGACCTGGGCCTACCCGTGGGACGACCCCGAGACGCTGCGACTGATCTCCCGTGGGGAGATGGAAGGGGTTCACCAGTTCGGGGATCCCCCGGTGCGTGAGTTGTTGCGCCAGGCCGCACCAAGAACACTGGATGAGGCGGTGCAGGTGGTGACCGCCTGCCGGGAAGGGGGGCCGCCCGGTTTCACCCGGCGGTACATGGAGGCGCGTGCCGGTACCGACCGCCCGCCGCTGCCGCACCCGTGGTTGGAGGAGGTGTTGGGCCCCACCGCCCATCTGTGGCTTTTCCGGGAGCAACCGGTGGCGGCTCTGCGGCAATTGTTGGGATGCTCGTGGGAGCGGGCGCTGGAGTGGGTGCAGCGCCTCGGCCTGGAGGGGAGCGAGGCCGGCGAAGGGGCGTTGTCGCGGCAGTTGGGGGAGGCCATCGCCAACCATGTGGGAGTACCCCGCGCCCGGGGGCTCTTCCTGGTCCGTATCCTGCGTCAGGCCGCGGCCACCACCGTGGACCGCGCCTCGTTGTTGGCGGACGCCACGGAGTCGTACCGTCAGGCCTTCTACAAGACACACTACCCCGCGGTCTTTCAGGCTGCGCGGATGAACCAGGTGCTGGCCGGTGTCGATCCCCGGTCCGGGCTCCGTTATACCGCCGCTCAGGGCGGCGGGGCCACGGTTTGCCCGATGCGGGAAGAGGTGGTCCGTCTCTGTGACGAGGCGCTGCGCGACGGCCTGACCGTGTTGCCGCCCGACATCAACCGGAGTGAGTGGGGCTTTACCGCGTTGGATGCAGAGACGATTCTTTTCGGCTTGGGGGCGGTGGCCCACATCGACCGGCGATGGGCTGGCCGCATGGTCCAGCGGCGGCGGGGCGATCCCTATCGCAGCTTCATGGACTTTTGCCTTCGGGTTTTCCGCGGCGAGTTGGATGAGCGGATCATCGAACCACTGATCTTCGCCGGCGCTCTGGATAGTCTTGACCGCCGCCGGGACCGCCTGCGGGACACATTGACCGAGGCCCAGGTGGTTCCCGGCCTGCACCGCAGGTACACCGTGGACAAGGCCCCAGGACCCGCCGGCACGGTGTGCCAGGGGCCGCCGGAGGGGGAGGGTTACGACTTCCAGCGCGAACTGGATGTCCTTGGCTGCGTGCCTTCTCGGCTCTACTTTCCCGAGGCGGCCCCGTCCGGCCGGCGCCTCCGCCCCGTCCCCTGACGGGTTGAAATTCCCCACCAAGTTGCCCAGAGTAGAAGGGCGCTGACGGCCCCGCGGGGGTCGTGAGGGCCGAAGAGTCTGGTATCGGGACCCGGAGCCGCGTGACGGCCCGTTGGCTGGCCCGATACCGTCAATGAGGGCGTACGCCCCGTTCAAGCACGCCTATGCTTACCCTAGGCGCTTGTCCAATGCGGTGAGCAGTCACAGCGGTACGTGCAAGCTCTTGCAAGCCCTGATCGGCTTTGGGCGGTCCCTCCAGCGTTCAGGTTCCCGGCTGGACCACGAATTATAGTCGTTCTAAGTAGTCGCCGGGGCGTACAGAATACCCAGACGAGACATTGAGGTGCGTTATGTCCACTGCCACTGAGCAGGATTTCGGATCGGACCCGACCCAAGTGCGGGATACTGACCACTACCGTATGGAGTATATCGAAGGATTCGTAGACAAGTGGGACGACCTCATCGACTGGAAGAGCCGCGCCCGCAGCGAGGGCGATTTCTTCATCGAGGAGCTGAAGAAGCGGGGCGCCAAGCGGGTGCTGGACGTGGCCACCGGCACCGGCTTCCACTCGGTGCGGCTGGTCGAGGCGGGTTTTGACGTGGTCAGCGCCGACGGCTCCGCCGAGATGCTGTGCAAAGCGTTCGAGAATGGTCGTCAACGGGGGCACGTACTGCGCACCGTCCAGGTCGACTGGCGCTGGCTCAATCGCGATATCCACGGGCGGTACGACGCCGTCATCTGTCTCGGCAACTCCTTCACCCACCTCTTCAATGAAAATGACCGCCGCAAGGCGTTGGCGGAGTTTTACTCGGCGTTGAACCACGACGGTATCCTGATCCTCGATCAGCGCAACTACGACGCCATCCTCGACCACGGGTACGACTCCAAGCACACCTACTACTACTGCGGTGACGACATCTCGGTTTACCCGGAGCATGTGGACGAGGGGCTGGCCCGCTTTCGCTACGGTTTTCCGGACGGGTCGGTCTACCACCTGAATATGTTCCCGTTGCGCAAGGAGTACACTCGGCGGTTGATGCACGAGGTGGGCTTCCAGCACATCGAGACCTTCGGCGACTTCAAGGAGACATACCGGGACGCGGATCCGGACTTTTTCATCCACGTGGCGGAAAAGGCCTACCGGGAAGGGGAGTAGATCCATGGGAAGCGACTATACGGCGGCCGTGGAGACCGCCCGTGAGTATTACAACAGCGAGGATGCCGACAACTTCTATTTCACCATTTGGGGTGGTGAGGACATTCACATCGGGCTCTACCGGGACGACGACGAGCCGATCTTCGACGCTAGCCGCCGAACCGTGGAGCGCATGGCGTCACGCGCATCGGGGCTCGGGCCCGATTCGTATGTCCTCGATGTCGGCGCCGGTTACGGCGGCGCGGCGCGCTACCTGGCCCACAACTTCGGCTGTAAAGTAGTGGCCCTCAACCTCTCCGAGGTGGAGAATGAGCGCGACCGGCAGATGAACCGGGAGCAGGGGGTGGACCACCTGATCGAGGTGGTGGACGCCGCCTTCGAGGAGATCCCGCTGGGGGACGGGCTGTTTGATCTGGTCTGGTCCCAGGACGCCTTCCTGCACAGCGGAGACCGCCCCCGGGTGTTGCGGGAGGTCCACCGGGTGATGAAGCCGGGCGGGGAGTTCATCTTCACCGACCCGATGCAGGCCGACGATTGCCCCGAGGGTGTATTGCAGCCGATCCTCGACCGGATCCACCTGTCGACCATGGGCTCTCCGTCGTTCTACCGGAGCGAACTGGAGAAGCTGGGCTTCGAGATGCTCTCTTTCGAGGAGCACACCGACCAGTTGGCGCGCCACTACGGCCGCGTCCTGAAGGAGTTGGAACGCCGCGAGGCCCAAGGCGACCTCAAGGGGATCGTAACGGACGCCTACGTGGCGCGCATGAAAAAGGGCCTCGGCCACTGGGTGGAAGGCGGCCACAACGGCTACCTCGCATGGGGGATCTTCCACTTCCGTAAGAACTGAGGGTGCCGCTGAATAGGCCGTCATTAATTTTTGAGAGGAGAGAACATGAGCAAGGGTTATCTCTTTACATCGGAGTCCGTCTCCGAGGGCCATCCCGATAAGATGGCCGACCAGATCTCCGATGCCATCCTGGACGCCTTCCTGGCCCAGGACCCCAAGTCCCGCGTCGC
>SKYL01000301.1 GCA_007127935.1 Halorhodospira sp.
GTGCGCCTCTCCCAAGAATTACCCGGCGAGCAGCGCCGGGTGCGATGGTACTTGGCGGAGGGGTGGGCCGGGCTTCCGGTCCGCACCGTGGAGGCGGAGACCGCCCGCCACGCGCTGCGGGTCCACCTCCACGAGATCGACCCGCAGCCCCCGGCAATCCAACCCGATACCGGACTCGGCGGTTAAAAGAAGACCTAAACGAGCCCGGTTCCCGTCATTGCCCCGTTCCCGTCATTGCGAGCGCAGCGAAGCAATCTCCATGGGTTGACGTCCAAGCACCGGAGATTGCTTCGTCGCTTCGCTCCTCGCAATGACGTCAACCTTCGCCCGCCAGCCGGGAGACGAACTCCAGGTTGTCCCGGATGATACCGGCCTCCTCCGACCCTGCAGGCAGCACCGCCAGCAACTGCTCCCAGTACTCGCGGGCCTGGGCGTAGTCTTCCTTCTGCAGCGCCGCGGAGCCGGCCAGCCACAGCCCTTGGACGTGCTCCGGATCGAGCGCCAGGGCCTCCTTGACCAAGTCCATCGGTTCGCCGTCCAGCCCGCCGCCCCGGGTCACGGCCAGGACGTCGGCGTACTGCACCAGCAGATTCGGATTGGTGCGCCCGCCGCGCTCCAGCGCCTCGCGGTACGCCTCGGCGGAGGCCCCGTACCGCTCCATCTGGGACAACATGCGGCCCAGCAGCGCCCAGCCGTTGACGTTGTCGGGGTTGCGCTCCAACTGCTCCTGGAGCTGCCCCAGCAACGCCTCCCACTCCTCGACGGAGTGGCCCCGATCCTGTTGCTGCTGCGCCAGCGCGGTGGCGCCCTGGGGGTCGAGGGCCTCCTCGCCGCCACCCACCACGCCGTAGATCACCACCGAGGCCACGGGCACCAGCAGGGCGAAGGTGAGGGCGCTGCCCAGCACCAGGCCACGACCGGCGGCGGAATGCTCCGCCGCCGCCGGGGCGTCGGGATCGACCCCGCCGCTGTCGACCATCTCCCGCTTCAGGTCGGCCAATGCCGCGTCGTACTGCTCCTGTCCCAAAATCCCGTTGGCCAGATCGGTGGCCAGTTCATCCATGCGGTCCCGATAGACGGCGGCGTTGACCTCGCTCCGGGTACGGCGCCGGCGGTGCGCCTGCCGCGGATCGCGCAGCAACGGCGCCACCAAGAAACCCAGGGCCACCACGGTCAGTACGGCCGCACCCAACCAAAATTGCACAGTCATTCACACGCCTCCTGGATCATTCGTCACGCTCGAGCCGCTCCAGGGCGGCGCGCTCCTCGGGGCTGAGTTCGCGGGATCGCGCCATGGCCTGGCGCTGCCGGACCACCTGGGCCCAGACCAGCCCACCGGCGATCAAAAGCAGAAAGGGACCGATCCACAACATGAAGGTGTCGGCGCGGAACGGCGGACGGTAGAGGACGAAATCGCCGTAACGGGCGACCATGAACTCGACGATCTCCTCGCGGCTGTTGCCCTCCAACGTCATGTCGTAGATCTGGCCGCGCAGGTCGGCGGCCAGCCCGGCGTTGGATTCGTCCAAGGCCTGGTTTTGGCAGACGGTACAACGCAACTCGCGGATCAGGCGGCGGTACTGCTGCTCCTGCTCCTCGGTCTCGAATTCCAGCGGCATCCCCACCGGGATTCGCCCGGCCTGGGCGGCGCCGTCGGGCCCGGTCACGCTCCACAGCCCCAACACCAGCGCCACGGCCAGCGCCGCCGCCACCGGCGGGGCGTTCCACCTGCTGCTTCTCATCACGATTCCGCCTCCAACTCGGCCACCAGCGGCAGGATCTTCTCTTCGATCAGCCGGGGGTGCAGCGGGCCGACGTGCTTGAAGCGGCTCACCCCGTGCCGGTCGACGACAAAGGTCTCCGGCGTCCCGTAGACGCCCCACTCGATGCCGACCCGGCCCTCGGGATCGAAACCGATCCACTCATACGGATCGCCGCCGCCGGAGCGCAGGTAGCGTTCCGCGTCCCGGCGGGTGTCCTTGTAGTTGAGGCCGTAGATGGTCACCCCCTGCTTCGCCATCTCCAGCAGATACGGGTGCTCCGCGCGGCAGGAGTAACACCACGAGGCGAAGACATTGAACAATGAGACCCCGCCCTTGAGGTCGGCCTCGGTGAGGGTGCGGCCGGGATCGCGCAACTCCTCCATCTCGAAGGCCGGCGCATCCCGCCCCACCAGGGGCGAGGGCAGGGTCCGGGTGTCGATGCCGAGGCCGACGAAGAGCAACCCCAGCACCGCCACGATCACCACCAACGGCAGGCCGTAGCGCAACATCAGCTCACCTCCCCCGCGGCCGGTCTGCCGGCGGCGGCGCGTTTTTGGGTCACGTCGGCTTCACGCGGCTTGAGCCGGTAGCGCCGATCGGCCGCCGCTAGTAAGCCGCCCAGGGCCATCAGGATGCCTCCCGTCCACATCCAGAACATATACGGCTTGTAGTAGAGGCGGACGATCCAGGCGTGTTGGTCCAACGGCTCCCCCAGGGAGACGTAGAGATCCCGCAGCGGGCTGCGCTGGAGAGAGGCCTGGATCATCGGCATCCCGGGCTGGGAGAAGTAGTTGCGCTTCTCCGGCGTCAGCAGGGCCACTTCCCGGCCGTTGCGGGTCACCAAGATATTGGCGCGCTGGGCGTCGTAGTTCGGCCCCTGGACCGGTCCCACGGCGAGCATCGTGAAGTCGTAGCCACCCACCGAGACCGTCTCTCCCGGCGCCATCCGGGTGTCCCGCTCCACCTCGTAGGTGTTGACCATGGCGATGGCGATGACCACCAGGGCGAGTCCGACATGGGCCACGTGCATACCGAGGTAGCTGGGTTGCAGCACCCCCCGCACCATCGCCCCCACGCCCCGCGCCCGGCGGCGTACCATGCGGTTGCGCAGATCGAGCACGGCGGTGAGGATGATCCACGCCCCCAGCATCAGCCCCAATGCGGTCATCGGCGACCAAGCACCCATGGTCAGCGGCCAGACACCGCCCAGCAGCACACTCACCAGCAACACGTAACGCAGTTGGCGGTACGTCTGCACCGGGTCGCTCTGCTTCCAAGCCACCATCGGGCCGATACCGATCAGGAAGAGCAACGGCAACATCAACGGCATAAAGACCGCATCGAAGTACGGCGGCCCCACCGAGATCTTGCTCATGGAGAAGGCGTCGAGCACCAACGGGTAGAGGGTGCCGATCATCACCGCCGCGCAGGCCACCGCCAGCAGGGCGTTATTAGCCAGCAACAACGACTCGCGGGAGTACCAGCCGAAGCCGCCGCCCAGCCCCACCTTGGGCGCCCGTATGGCGTAGAGGATGAACGAGGCGAGCAGCGTCACCGCCAACATGCCGAGGATGAAGACACCCCGCTCCGGGTCGGTGGCGAAGGCGTGCACCGAGGTGATCACACCGGAGCGCACCAGGAAGGCGCCGAGGATGGTCAGGGCGAAGGTCAGGATCGCCAGCATCAAGGTCCACGTCTTGAAGCCGCCCCGTTTCTCGGTCACCGCCAGGGAGTGGATCAGTGCGGTGCCGGTGAGCCACGGCATGAACGAGGCGTTCTCCACCGGGTCCCAGAACCACCAGCCGCCCCAGCCCAACTCGTAGTACGCCCACCACGACCCCATGCCGATGCCCAGGGTCAGGAAGACCCACGCCACGGTGGTCCACGGCCGCGACCAGCGCGCCCACGCGGCGTCGAGGCGGCCGCCGAGGAGCGCGGCAATGGCGAAGGCGAAGACCACCGCGAAGCCGACGTAGCCCATGTAGAGCAGCGGCGGGTGGGCGATCATCCCCGGGTCCTGCAACAGCGGATTGAGGTCGGTGCCGTCCCCCGGCATCGGGATCAGCCGAACGAACGGATTGGAGGTGAAGACGGTGAAGGCGAGGAAGCCCACCGAGACCATCCCCATCACCGCCAGCACCCGGGCCAACATCTCCCGCGGCAGCGCCTTGCTGAACGCCGCCACCGCCACGCCCCAGGCGGCGAGGATCATCACCCACAGCAGCAGCGACCCCTCGTGGCCGCCCCACACCGCCGTGACCTTGTACTGTATCGGCAGCGCCAGGCTGGAGTTCTGGGTCACGTAGCGGACGGAGAAGTCGCTGGTGACGAAGGCGTAGGTCAACGCGGCGTAGGCGATGGCCAAGAAGACAAACTGGCCGGTGGCCAGGAAGGTGCCCGACCGCATCAGCCGCTCTTGGCCGCGGGCGGCGCCCACCAACGGCAGGATCGCCTGGGTCACGGCCAGGCACAGGGCGAGGATCAGGGCGAACTGCCCGAGTTCAGGAATCATTGCGTGTTATACCCCCCGCCGGCGCCACTGGGATGACCGGCCCGCTCGATGGCCTCCTGGGCCTCCCGCGGCATGTACTCCTCGTCGTGACGGGCCAAGACCTTATTGGCCATGAAGGTGCCGCCGTCGGCCGAGAGCCGGCCCTCCGCCACCACGCCCTGCCCCTCCCGGAAGAGGTTGGGCAGGATGCCGTCGTAGATCACCGGCACCCCCATGGCGCCGTCGGTAACCCGGAACATGACCTCGGTGGAGGTGGTGTCCCGTTGGACACTGCCCGCCTCCACCAGACCGCCGATGCGGAAGGTGCGATCCGGTACCTCCTCCATGGCCGCCATCTCGGACGGTGTGACGAAGAAGACCATGCTGTCGCGAAACGCGTTCAGCACCAGCGCGGTGGCGATCACCGCCCCGGCCAAAACGCCCAATACAATGGCGAGTCTTTTATGACGCTTTTTCATACCTCGCGCACCTCCCCGCTCCGCTCCGCGCGCTCCCGGCGGAGGCGGCGGATCAGCCGGCCGTGGACCTGCCGCCGACGCCTTACCAAAAAGACCCCCTCCAGGATCAACAACGCCGCGAAGACCCCATAGGAACCCCACACCCAGGGCGCGTAACCGCCCATGGCCAGAAAATCACCCACGCCACTCCACATCAGGAACGCACCTCCCGCTGCATCTCACCGGCGGCGGGCGTCTCCGCCTCCGTCTCGCCGAGCAACCGATCGCCCACCCACGGATTGGCGGCCTCCCGCTCCAGCGCCTCCACCTGCGCCCGGCGCAGGGCGATGGCGGCCGAGTAGAGCCAGCAGGCGCCGGTCATCAACATCATCGCCGCGAACATCGAGGCGGCCATGGAGGGGGCATCCGTGACGGTCACCGACGCCCCCTGGTGCAGGGTGTGCCACCACTCCACCGAGAAGTAGATGATCGGGACGTTCACCGCGCCCACCACCGCCAACAGCGACGCCGCCCGGGCGCCCTTCTCCCGGTCGTCCACCGCCGCGTGCAGCGCCATGTAACCCAGGTA
>SKYL01000061.1 GCA_007127935.1 Halorhodospira sp.
CTCCATTCGGTTCCGTTCCATCGTAACACCGTTCCGCGATCTCCGACGGCAAGACCGTTGTCTCGGTCGTACAGCGATACACTGTTGAGATCGCGGAAGATCGGCGAGTCTATCGACTCCACTCGGCCGTTCTCCCAGCACAGTAGGGTACCGCGCTCGCCGACGATGAACCCGAGCCCGTCGGAGAGCGTTGCCCCGTGAAGGTCACCGGTCACACCGGAGTTCACCTGACGCCAGCGACCGCCGGTTCCCGTCTCGAACGATGCGCCGAGTGCGGCCGGATCGAGCCTTTCCACCGCATCGAGCAGCGTCCCCCGTGCGTAGATACTCCCTCGCTCGCCGACGGCGAGCATTGCGCCGTCCGCGCTCGTGGCGGCGGCGAGCAAGGTGACCGAGTCGTCGAGCCGTTCCGCGAACCATGTTTCTCCGTCGAAGCGCAGAACGCGGCCGGCGTCACCGACGGCGAGACCCTTCTGTCCGGCGAGCGAGACGCCGCGAAGAGTTTCACCCACGCCGAGATCTATCTCTTCCCACGCGGTCTCACTGCGCCCGAGTATCGTGCCCGACTCGCCAACCGCAACGTAACGCGTACCGTCCCAAGCGACTGATCGGAGCGTGTCGGGGACGATCGATTCTTCGAGCTGTACGGTCACCGGATCGTCAATCCACAGGGCACTGCCTTCGACACGGTAGTTCATTTCATTCGGGTCGTGAGTGGCGATAATCGGCGCTGCAAGCGCAACTACGATGATTACGGCAACAGCGCAGAAACCGCCGAATGCCAGGGTGTCCCGTCGGATCGTGTTCCAGATCGTCAGAAGAAAGCGATTCATGTTTCGTCGCTCCTCAGCGTGCTGCGGTGTAGGTGACTCGCGGGTCGAGCCACGAGTAGATCAGATCGACGATGAGGTTCAGCATGAGCACGATCGCCGCCATCAGCATGAACGAGGCCTGAGCGAGCGGATAATCGCTTGTACGTACCGCGTTGAACATCTCCAGGCCGAGCCCGGGCCAACTGAATACGACCTCGACGACAACCTGGCCGCCGACCGCAAGTCCGATCGTAATTGCCAGCTGAGTGATTACCGGAAGTAACGCGTTGCGCGCCGCATGAGCATACATGATGCGTGCCGGGCTCATGCCGCGGGCCTGGCAGAACTCGATGAAGTTCTCGCCCAACACTTCGAGCATCGTGTTGCGCATGATCAACATCGGTAGCCCCAGATAGTAGAGCCCGATGACCGTTGCCGGAAGGATCAGGTGGTGCAGAAAGTCGAGGGTGAAGATTTTGTCGAAGAAGTGTGCCGCCTCGTACGGGAATGTCCGCATACCGCTCGTCGGAAACCAGCCGAACCAGATACCGAAGACCATCACCGCGAGCATTCCGGTCCAGAACATCGGCGCCGAGCGGAGTATGAGCGCGCTCGAGATACCGCCGACCTCGAAACGCGATCCGCGTTTCCAGGCGAGCAGTACTCCGAGCAGTGGGCCGACGAGATACGAGATAAGAATCGCCGGCAGCATAAGCGCCATGGTGTTCAGGAAACGATCGCCGACTATCCCTGCTACCGGGGCGTTGTAGTGGAACGATCGCCCGAGCTCTCCGGACAGAGCATTTCGCAGATAGATGAAGTACTGCGCGAATATGCCTCGATCGAGACCGAAACGGGCTGCGATCCGGGCGCGGTCCTCCGGTGAGAGGCCTTCGCTCACCAGTGCGACGGTCGGATCGGGAAGACCGAGCCTGAACAGAAAGAAGAGTACCGTCAGGATGATCCACATCGTGAAAACGGCCTGACCGAGACGTTTCAGAACTACGTGATGCATAGTGCGCGTTCTCCGCGACCGGCGGCCGAAGAGGCCGCCGGTCGGTACGAATCAATTCGGTGCGTAGATGCGTCCCTCGGAATCCCAGGTATAGCCTGCCTCTTCGAGAAGCTCTCGAGAGCGATCGAGGTCGTAGGTGTACCGGGTGATGTCCGGGTTGTGCCAGAAGGCGTTGATCGGCGCGACGACCGAGTAGCCCGGCTCGCCGAGGCCCTGCAGCAGCACGTCGATGATCGTATCGCGATCGACCGCGTACGAGAGTGCCTGGCGTACGAGACGATCGTCGAACGGCGAACGACGCAGATTGTACGTCATGTGGTAGTAGCCGAAGTCGCCGACGCTCACCACCGTGATATCTTCTTCGTCCTCGGCGATCTCGATCTGGCCCGGCTCCATGCGCCACGCGGTCATGTCGATTTCGCCGGTCAAGAGTCCGGTGAACACCCCCTCGGAGTCGGCATAGATTATGTAGTCGATGCCGTCGATCTCGATTCGGTCGGCGTCGAAGTGGTCCTCATAGGTGAGAAGCCGCTTGTACTCGCCGCGATCGTACTGGTCGAAGCGGAACGGTCCGCTTCCAACGGTCGGAATTTCATCCGGAGCAAGGTCGGCAGGATTCTCGATATCGGCCCAGATGTGCTGGGGAAGAATCGGAATCTGGCTGAGCGTGACGGTGATGAACGACGCAACCGGCTCGGCGAGGTTAAATCGTACCGTGTCGCCGCCGACGACCTCGATCGATTCGATGTCGGAGAGGAATGGACGGAAATAGGCGAAATCGTTATCGATGAAATACTCGTAGGTGAACTTCACGTCCTCGGCGGTCACCGCCTCGCCGTCGTGGAAGGTCATCCCGCTTCTGACCACGACATCGATGGTGGTGTCATCAACATCGACAATCTCTTCGGCTGCATACGGTATCGGCTCGATATCCGGTGAGAGACGCACAAGCTTATCGTAGTACATGCGCATAAACTTCCATCCCCAAACCGAGGTGGAATCGAGCGGATTGATGGTGTCCGGCTCCTGCGGCGTACCGATGGTAAGCATCCGATCGTCGGTCAGCGGTGTTACCTCCAGCGGCGTCCACTCGTTGTAGAGCGATTCGCCTGCCATTACGACGAAATCGGTGAACTTCGTGTTGTTGTATCCGACGACTTCGTCACGGTAAAAGAGCACGTCGACCGGATTATCGTCGGCTGCGATCGCCTGCATCTGCTGGACGATCTGCCGCCTTCGTTCGGGATCGAACTCGCGCGACTGGGCTACGAACAGCTCGTCGTACTCCGGATTCTCGTAGCCACCGGGGTTATTCGCGCCGAGATCGGTCTGCTCGCCGTGCAGCGTCCCGAGAAAGTGCTGCGGATCCAGGCGATCGACACGCCCCGACCAGCCGAGAATGGTCGCGTCGAAGTTCTGCTCGTCGTAGAAGAGCTGCAGCAGGCTCGAGAACTCCATCGGTGAGACGTTGATCTGAAAGCCGAGCTCCTGCCACGCGTCGGCGATCATGAACGCCGCCTCGTAGCGGATCGGGTCGTACGACTCGGTCGTCGTGTAGATAGTGAGCTCCTGAACCGGTTCGCCCTCGGGCTCAGCTTGCCCCCCGGCGAAGACGAACGCCGGAGTAACAAGCAACAATGCGACGGCGAGCGCCGCTATGCGTCGTATCATAAGAATCCTCCTGTATGATTGCATATCTATGCAATCATCGACGGGAGGCAAACGCATGTCAATGAACAAGCGGATCATGGAATGACGATTCGCGGTAGAGAGTGTTGCGCGATGGAAGAGGCGGAACGGGAGGCGGCAGCCCGTTCGAGCGGCGCACGGCGAGCGTGCTTCCGTAGCTGCACGCCGGGTACGGGCCGCCGCGATCTCCGATTCTACTCCGCCTTGCGCGGCAGCAGCTGATTGAGCACGATGCCGGCTACCGCCGCGACGACCATCTCGCTGAGCTCGAACCCTTCGAACGCCTCGATCGCCACGCCGCCGACGCCGACTATCAGCACGACGCTGACGACGATCAGATTTCGCGGTACGAGCAGGTTCACCCTGTTCTCGATGAGAGTACGTATGCCGACGCCGGCGATCATCCCGTAGAGCAGAATGGACACACCGCCGATAACCGGATCGGGAATCGAGAGTATAACGCCCTCCACCTTCGGAATGAACGCCATAACGAGTGCCCAGACCGCCCCCATGCTGACCACGAATGTGGCGTAGATCTTTGTCAGGGCAAGCACGCCGATGTTCTCGCCGTAAGTGGTAAGGCTCGGACCGCCGAGCAAGCCGGATAGTATGGTTGCAACGCCGCCGCCGTAGAGCGTCGCCGGAATGCCGGGATCGGCGGTCATATCGCGGTCGATCGTGTTTCCGATCGCAAGAATATCACCGATGTGCTCGATGATGCTGACGATAGCCGCGGGAGTGACGATCAGGAGGACCTCCCAACTGAACAGCGGTAGCGTGAATCCGGGCAGGCCGAGCCACCCCGCCTCGGCTATCGGCGAATAGTCGACGATGCTGAAAAGCATCGCGGCTACATATCCGACGACGAGACCGAGCAGAATCGGTATTACGCGCAGGAACCCGCGGGCGAAGATCGCGATCGCCACTACCGCCAGCAGCGTCAGCGCGGCGACACCCCAGTTTGCCTGCGCGTTCTCGATCGCCACCGGTGCGAGCGCGAGACCGATTACCATGATCACCGGCCCGGTTACCACCGGCGGAAAGATCCTTCGCACCCGCGCCGGTCCGACGAGCTGTACGAGCCAGCCGACGAGCACATATACAAGCCCCGCCCCGATAATACCGGCCTGCGCCTCGCGCAGGCTCAGGCGGTCTGCCGCAAGAATAATCGGAGCGATAAAAGCGAATGAAGAGCCGAGAAAGCCCGGCACACGTCCCTTTGTGAACGCGTGGAATATGAGCGTCCCTGCTCCGACCGCGAACAGCGTCGCGGAGACGTTCAGACCGGTGAGGACCGGTACGAGCACCGTCGCACCGAGCATTGCCAGCGTATGCTGTAGCCCGATGAAGACCTGTTGCGTGGTGGAGAATCGGGATGAGATATCTTCTGCCATCTGTCAGTGTCCCCCAATGAGTTTTTTATCTTCGGGAGACTACCGGTAATCGTGCCTCTGTCAACAATAAAAAGACGATAGGGGCGGGAGGCGACCGGTGAAGCTCGGCGCCCGCCGGAATCTGCCGGCGCCCGCCGGAATCTGCGCCCCGAATACCCGGCGGTGTTTAGCTGCTATCTCCATTCCAGAATGAGGTCTGGGAAATTCCGGACCCGCCGGTGCCGGTCGCGGTCTACTCGCCGGTAGCCTCTGCGTAGCGATGCAGCTCCTCGCGCATTCGCCGGCGGAAGTCCTCTTCGTCGAACGCCTGGTCGCGGAGCTTCCACTGCTGAATGCTGACATGCTGCTTGATGATTTCGAGGGACCGGTCGACGGTGTCTA
>SKYL01000334.1 GCA_007127935.1 Halorhodospira sp.
CTGCGGTCTTGACCTTCCCGGCCATGCTGACGGCGACACTGGCCCGGGCGCCGATCTCCGCCATCCACTCCCGCAACGCGGAGACGGCGATCTCCCGGCCGATGATGACGGCGGCGGGGATCGCAATCCACAGCCCCGGATTGACCGAGACCAAGGCCACCAGGGCTATGGCCACCATCAATTTATCCGCCACCGGGTCGAGGAAGGCGCCGAAGGACGACGACTGTTTCAGCAGGCGGGCCAGGAAGCCGTCCAGCCAGTCGGTGACCGCCGCCAAGACAAAGATGGCCACCGCGGTGTAGTTCATCCACGGCGGCGGCAGCAGGAAGCAGAGCCCGAGCACCGGGATCAACGCGATCCGGAAGAGCGTCAACGCCGTGGGAATGGTGAGGCGCATGCCGCCCCGTTTCACTGCCTCAGCCATGGAATGTCTCGTAGATGCGTTGGGCCAGGGAGCGGCTGATCCCGGGAACACGGGTCAGATCCTCCACCCCCGCGCGGCGAATCCCCTGCAACCCGCCGAAGCGTTGAAGCAGGCTCTTGCGGCGCACCGGACCGATGCCGGGCACCGACTCCAGGGCCGACTCCCGGCGCCGCTTCCCGCGCCGCTGCCGGTGGCCGGTGATGGCGAACCGGTGGGCCTCGTCGCGAATGTGCTGCAACAAGTGGAGGGCCGGGGCATCCGGCGGCAACTCCACCTCCCGGTCGCCGCCGGCCAACCACAACGACTCTTCTCCCGGACGCCGGGCCGGCCCCTTGGAGATCGCCAACAAGGCCGCCCCTTCAATGCCGGCCTCCTCCAATGCGTCCCGCGCCTGGGCCAGTTGGCCCTTGCCGCCGTCGATCAGGATCACATCCGGCACCGTCCCTCCTCCGGCGCCCGCCTTGCGGTAGCGCCGCAGGACCGCCTCCCGGATCGCCGCGTAGTCATCACCGGCCGTCACGCCCTGAATATTGAAGCGTCGGTAGTCGGACTTCAACGGTCCTTCACGATTAAAAACCACGCATGACGCTACGGTGGCCTCTCCACCGGTGTGGCTGACGTCGAAACACTCCAGCCGTTCCGGCGGGCGGTCCACGTCCAGCACCCGGGCCAGGTCGCGGAAGCGCCGGTCCAGCGCCGCGTGGGACGCGGTACGGGCGGCCAGTGCGTGGTGGGCGTTCTCCTCCGCCATTTCCACCCAGCGCCGGCGCTCGCCCCGCACCCGGTGGCGGATCTCCACAGTGCGCCCGGCCTGCTTGGACAGCGCCTCGGCCACCAGCGCCACCCCCCGTACCGGCCGGTTCACCAGGATCTCCGCCGGCGGCGGATGCTCCAGGTAGTAACGGGCGAGAAAGGCGGAGAGCACCTCGGCGTCGGCGGCCCCCCGCGGGATGCGGGGGTGGAAGGCACGGTTTCCCAGGCTCTGACCGTGCCGGATGAAAAATACCTGGACGCACGCGGTGTCGCCCTTCAGGGCCAGTGCCACCACGTCCAGATCCCCCTTCTCCCCGGCAACGTGCTGGCGCTCCTGGACTGCCCGCAGCGCGGCGATGCGATCCCGCCACCGGGCCGCCTTCTCGTACTCCAATGCCTGGGAGGCGGTTTCCATCCGCTGGATCAACTCGTCGATTACCTCTTCCGAGCGGCCGTCCATGAACATCTCCACGTGCCGGACATCCTCAGCGTAGGCTTCTTCGCTGATGTACCCGACACACGGCGCGGCGCAGCGCCGGATCTGGTACTGCAAACAGGGCCGCGAACGATTGCGGAAGAACGAGTCGCGGCACTGCCGGACCGGAATCACCTTTTGCAGGTGGTTCAATGTCTCGCGCACCGCCGGCACGCTGGGAAAGGGGCCGAAATACCGCCCCGGAGCCGAGCGGCCGCCCCGATGGAAGGTCAGGCGGGGGAACGCCTGATGGGTGGAGAGGTAGATATAGGGGTACGACTTGTCGTCCCGCAGGAGGACGTTATAGCGGGGGCGATGCTCCTTGATCAGCGTGTTCTCCAGGATCAGCGCCTCGGCCTCGGTGTGGGTCACCACCACCTGGAGATCACGGATCTGCTCCACCAGCCGCTGGGTCTTCGCCGTCTTCCGCCCCCGCGTGAAGTAGCTGGCGACCCGGCGGCGCAGGTTTCGCGCCTTGCCGATATAGATCACCATCCCATCGCCGTCAAACATGCGATAGACGCCCGGACGCTCGGGGAGGTGGCGCAAGGTCTCGGCGGCGTTGAACACCTTCAATGATCGACCTCTGGTTCCGGCTCCAGAAAACCGTGGCGGATGGCCAGGCGGGCCAACTGCATCTCGTTGGAAACCCCCAGTTTGTCGTAAATCCGGCTGCGATAGGTGGCGACGGTGTTGGGGGCAACGTGAAGCCGGCGGGCGATCTGGCGCAGAGAATGCCCTTCAACCATTCGCTCCACCACTTGAAATTCCCGCCGGGAGAGCGCGAGGAAAGGGTTGTCGCCGCCTTTGCCGTCCGCCCGGCCCTGCACCAACCGGCCGGCGATCTCCGGTGTCACATAGCGCCGCCCGGCGTGAACCGAGCGGACCGCCCGGACCACTTCCCCACTCTCGCATCCCTTGTCCAGGAAAGCCGAGGCCCCGGCACGAAAGGCCTGGATGGGATAGGGGTCGTCACAAAAGGCGGTCAGCACGATCACGCGAATCCCCTCATTCAAGACCCGTAATCGACGAATCACTCCCAAACCACCGACACCCGGGATGCTCAACTCTGTGATCACCACATCGGGACGGCGTTCCCTGCAGTAGATCAGGGCATCTTCACCACGGTCGAATGCGGCCACCACGCGGATCTCGCCCGCCGCCCGAACCAACAGGCACCGCAGGCCCTGCAATACCAACCGGTGACCATCCACCAGGACCACGTCGATCATTGTGTCCACCATCCCTTGGTTGAGCGTGCGCTTCCCTTCCCTCAAGGAAACCGGCCGGACCCGCGACCGGTTTCCTTGATTCGTATATTCTGCAACCATCCAACGGCTCAATCCACCGGCTGCTGAAATCCACCGTGACCTCGTCCGAACCCGATCCCACCCTGGAGAGACCGGTGACCCGCGTACTGCCGGCGCCCATGGAGGTCCTGTCGCTATCCGGCCTCTATCTGGAAGCCCCGTTGGAGCTCCCGCCATCCGGTGGCCCGCTGGTCTACGCCAACTTCGTCACCAGCCTCGACGGCCGCATTGCGGTGGACGACGGAAAGGCCTACGGCGTGCCACACAGCGTCGCCAACCCACGGGATTGGCGGCTCTTTCAGGAATTGGCCGCCCGCGCCGACTGCCTGATCACCAGCGGCCGCTTCATGCGCCAGTGGGAGAGCGGAACCGCCCAGGACGTCCTGCCGCTGGGGCCGGAGTTCGACGACCTGCGGGCGTGGCGCCGGGCACGCGGGATGAGGGGCGAACCGGATGTGGCCATCGTCAGCGCCACTCTCGAGTTCAACCTGCCGCCCTCCCTGCTGCGGGGGGAGCGGCGGATCTGGTTGCTGACATCGGCCGCCGCCCCAGCGAAACGCCTCCGGGAACACTTGGCGGCGGGGGTCCGGCTGGCCGCCGACCCCCCGCCCCGGCGCCTGGGCGGCGCCGCCATCCGAGAGGCACTGGGCGCCCAGGGATACCAGCGGCTCTACTCGGTAACGGGGCCCCAGGTCATGCACCTGCTGACGGCGGACGGCGCCCTGGACACCCTCTTTCTGACCGTCCGCCACCGGCTTATCGGCGGCGCCGGGTACGACAGCATCGTCGAGGGACCCACGTTGCAAGACCCCATGGACTTGACACTGCGGTGGTGCTATCTGGACACAGCCTGGACGGACGGCGCCGGCCAGCACTTTCTTCGTTTCGACGCCGTCAGCGGCGAATGCCGCCCTCGGTGAGCGCCTTCGGATCGAGCAGCCGGTCCAACTCCTCTTCCGACAGCCCGGTCATCTCCCGCGCCACCTCCTTGATCGGCCGCCCCTGCTGGTACGCCGTCTTGGCCACCTTCGCCCCCTGTTCATAGCCAATAACGGCGTTCAACGCGGTGACCAGGATCGGATTAAGATCCAGCGCCTCCCGCAGTCGGCCCTCGTTAACGGTGAACCCGGCGATGGCCTTCTCATCGAGGATGCGCGCGGCGCTGGCCAGCAGGCCGGCGCTCTGCAGGACGTTGTACGCCACCACCGGCAACATCACATTGAGCTGGAAGTTGCCCGACTGACCGGCAATGGTCACCGTGGTGTCGTTGCCGATGACCTGGGCACAGACCATGGCCACCGATTCGGCGATCACCGGATTGACCTTGCCGGGCATAATGCTGCTGCCCGGCTGCAGGGCCGGCAGCGCGATCTCCCCGAGACCGGCCAATGGCCCGCTGTTCATCCACCGCAGGTCGTTGGCGATCTTCATCAGCGAGACGGCCACCGTGCGCATCTGGCCCGAGAGTTCCACTGCCGCATCCTGGCTCGACATGGCCTCGAAGCGGTTGGCCGCCGGTGTGAAGGCGATCCCGGTCCGCTCCTGGAGCAGCGCGCAGACCCGCGCCCCCAAGCCGGGGTCGGCGTTGATGCCGGTGCCCACCGCGGTGCCGCCCTGGGCCAGGGCGTGGAGGCGCGGCTGGACCGATTCCAGGCGTGCGATGCCGTTGCGCACTTGGGCCGCCCACCCCGAAAGCTCCTGGCCGAGGGTCACCGGCATGGCGTCCATGAGGTGCGTCCGCCCGGTCTTCGTCACGTCGGCCAGTTCACCGGCCCGCCGCTCGATGGTGGCGGCCAGTGCCGCCAATGCCGGCAGCAGCCGCTCGTGGACCTCCAGCGCCGCGCTGACATGGATGGCGGTGGGGATCACATCGTTGGAGCTCTGCCCCATGTTGACGTGGTCGTTGGGATGCACGGTTTGCCCGGAGCGCTGGGAGGCCAGGCGGGCGATCACCTCGTTGGCGTTCATGTTGCTGGAGGTGCCGGAGCCGGTTTGGAAGACGTCCACCGGGAAGTGGGCGTCGTGGTTGCCCCGGGCCACCTCCTCCGCCGCCGCCATAATCGCCTCGGCGACGGCCGGGTCGAGACCAGCCAGTTCCCGGTTCGCTTGGGTGCAGGCGCTTTTGATCAGCCCCAGGGCACGGATGAACGGCCGCGGCATCGGCAAGCCGCTCACCGGGAAGTTGTCCACTGCCCGCTGTGTCTGCACCCCATAGAGCGCGGAAGCGGGCACCTGCAACTCGCCCATGCTGTCGCGCTCGATACGAACCTCGCCTTCAGCCATACCGTTTCTCTCCCCTGTTGTGGTCTGACAAAAAAGATC
>SKYL01000076.1 GCA_007127935.1 Halorhodospira sp.
CCGGGTCGATGGTGGCGGAGGTGATGACGACCTTGAGGTCGGGCCGCCGGGGCAGCAGGCGCTTGAGGTAGCCCAACAGAAAGTCGATGTTGAGGCTGCGCTCGTGGGCCTCGTCGATGATGAGGGTGTCGTAGGCGTGGAGTTGGCGGTCGCCCTGTATCTCCGCCAGCAACATGCCGTCGGTGACGAGCTTGATCGCGGTGTTCGGCCCGACCCGGTCGGTGAAGCGGACCTTGTAGCCGACGGTGCCGCCCACGTCGGTCTTGAGTTCGGCGGCGATGCGTTGGGCCAGCGTGCGGGCGGCGATGCGCCGGGGCTGGGTATGGCCGATCAGGCCGTCGACGCCGCGGCCCAGCTCGAGGCACATCTTGGGGATCTGGGTCGACTTGCCGGAGCCGGTGGCGCCGCAGATCACCACCACTTGGTGGTCGCGGATGGCCGCCAGGATCTCGTCCCGGCGCTGGACCACCGGCAGCGCGTCATCGTACTCCAACGTGCCCCGCACCCCGCGTTGCCGCTCCCGGGCGGTCACCTCGAACTCACTCCTCCGAGGTGATGGACCGGTACTTGCGGGGAGGCAGTTGCACTGGCTCCACCGACCAGCCCTCTTTCCGGCACTCCAGGACGATCATCGACGGGCCGCCGTTGGTCCGCACCCGCCCGGCGGCGCCGGGGTTCAACACCCACGGCTCGCCCTCGTCGTCCACCACCAACTCGTGGCTGTGGCCGTAAACCACCGCCCGGGCGTTGGGGAACGCCTCGCGCAGGCGGGCGTGGCGGTGAGCGGGCTCGTTGAACCGGTCGCCGTGGGTGACGGCCAACTGCCCTCCGGGGAGGTCGAGCACCACCTGATCGGGGAGGTTCTCCAGCATGTGGATCTCGTGGTCGGGCCAACTGGCCGGACCGTCGACGTTGCCGCGAACGGCCACCACCTCCTCCTTCGGCTGCATGGCGCACAGCACCTCGGCGCCACCGATGTCCCCCGCATGGATAGCGACCTCGCACTCGGCGATCTGGTCGGCGATCCGCGGATCGAGAAAGCCGTGGGTATCCGCGACGATGGCAACTCGCATGGGCAACACCCCCTATGCGCCAGACGGGCTCAGCGAAGATCGAAGGCCGTATCCACGGCCTGTCGCAACGCGTCGTAGTCCCGGGTCACGGGAAAATGAGGAAACTCCGCGGCAATGCTCTCCGGTGGCCGGAAGAAGATCCCCGCGTCGGCCTCCGCCAGCATCCCGGTGTCGTTATAGGAATCGCCCGCGGCGACGGTGCGGAAGTTCAGGTCGCGCAATGCGGCCACGGTCCGCCGCTTGTGGTCCGGAAGGCGGATTGTATAGCCACCGATCCGGCCGCCCTGCTCCACCTGGAGGGTATGGCAGAAGAGCGTCGGCCACCCCAGTTGCGCCATCAACGGGCGGGCGAACTCATAGAAGGTATCCGACAGGATGACCACCTGATAACGGGCGCGCAACCCGTCAAGAAAGACCCGCGCGCCTTCCAACGGCTCCAGGCGTGCCACCACCTTCTCGATGTCAGGCAAACCGAACCCCTGGCGGTCCATCTCCGCCAAGCGCATGGTCATCAGCTCGTCGTAATCCGGGATATCCCGGGTCGTGGCACGGAAGGCGTCCACGCCGGTGATCTCGGCCAGACCCACCCAGATTTCGGGGACCAGCACGCCTTCCAGATCGAGGCAAACGATATTCACCCTTCCTCCCGGTCCCGCCCCAGTCCGGGGCGGCGGCCTGACAAGTGCGCCAATCTATTCATTCTGGCCCTTGGGCGCAAGTTCGATAGCCGTCATCTCCGCCACCCCCCCGCCCCGGCAATCACTGACCACGGCTTGCGATAACGTTGGCATCTTGGTGCTTTCCAACCGATAATGGGGACAATTTTGAACCACGGCTCACACCTTTCAAGGAGGGTTCACATGGTCGATCGCTACTCCGGCGGGCGGGTTGCCACCGCCCACGACACCGTAGGCCGGGAACAGGCCCTGGCCACCAACCGCGTCCTGCGCAACACCTATTGGCTGCTCTCGCTGACCCTGGCCTTCAGCGCGGCCACCGCTGGCTTCGCCATGGTCTCCGGCGCGCCGATGCTCAGCATCTGGGTGGTGTTGGGCGGCTTCTTCGGGTTGCTCTTCCTGACCACGCACCTGCGCGACAGCGCCTGGGGGCTGCTCGCCGTCTTCGCCCTCACCGGCTTCATGGGGTACACCCTCGGCCCGGTGCTCAACTTCTATCTCACCGCCCTGAGCAACGGTCCGCAGGTGGTGATGACGGCCATGGGCGGCACGGCGGTGATCTTCCTGAGCCTCTCGGCCTACGCCCTGACCACGCGCCGCGACTTCTCCTTCATGCGCGGCTTCCTGTTCACCGGCATCATCGTCGCCTTCCTGGCGGCACTGGCGGCCTACTTCTTCACCATGCCGGCGCTCTCCCTGGCGGTGAGCGTGATGTTTATGCTGCTGATGAGCGGCCTGATCCTATATCAGACCAGCGAGATTATTCACGGCGGCGAGACCAACTACATCATGGCCACCGTGACCCTCTACGTGGCCATCTACAACCTCTTCACCAGTTTGCTGCACCTGCTCGGCGTCATGAACGACTAGGAAGACGCTGAACCGTCATTGCGAGGAGCGGAGCGACGAAGCAATTTCCAGCACTTGGACGGCAGCCCATGGAGATTGCTTCGCTTCGCTCGCAATGACGGGAGGGGGATTTGTTCAGCGTTTCTGTAGCGCCTGGGGCGACCCGTATACGACCCAAGAGGGGGGGCCTGTGGCCCCCCTTTTTTTTGCCCGCTTGCAATCCGGGGTTATTTATGCAATAAAATAATGAGAATTGTTTTTATTATTCCAAAGAAGCCGACCCTGATGAAGCTCAATCAACTCCGCTACATCCATGAGGTCGCCAACCGGGGGCTGAACATCTCCGCCGCCGCCGAGGCGCTCTACACCTCTCAGCCCGGCGTCAGCAAGCAGATCCGCGCGCTGGAGGATGAGTTGGGGGTGGAGATCTTCACCCGCAGCGGCAAGCACCTGACCCAGATCACCCCCGCCGGCGAGAAGATCCTGGAGGCCACCGGGCGGATCTTGGAGGAAGTGCGCAACATCCGTTCCATCGCGGAGGAGTTCGTCGAGGACAACCGCGGCACTCTCTCCATCGCCACCACCCAGACCCAGGCCCGGCACGCGCTGCCCGGCGTGGTCTCCCGCTTTCGGGAGATCTACCCCAATGTCGCCCTGCATATGCACCAGGGCACGCCGATGCAGATCGCGGAACTGGCGGCCCGGGGGAACGTGGACTTCGCCATCGCCACCGAGGCCATCGAGTTGTTCGAGGACCTGGTGATGATGCCGTGCTACCGCTGGAACCGGGCCGTGGTGGTCCCCGAGGGACACCCGCTGACCGAGGTGAAGCCGTTGACGCTGGAGGCGTTGGCCGAGTACCCCATCGTCACCTACGTCTTCGGTTTCACCGGGCGCTCCACCCTCGACCGGGCCTTCGCCGCCAAGGGCCTCCACCCCGAGGTGGTCTTCACCGCCACCGACGCGGAAGTCATCAAGACGTATGTGCGCCTGGGCCTGGGCGTCGGCATCATCGCCCGGATGTCGGTGGACCCGGAGGTGGACCGGGGGGTGGTGGCGCTGGACGCGGGGCACCTGTTCGAGCCCAGCGTGACCAATATCGGCTTCCGCCGGGGCACCTATCTGCGCACGTACATGCTCGACTTCATCCAGCTCTTCACGCCGCACCTGACGCCGGAGGTGATCCAGAAGGCCATTGAGGCCCGCACGGCCGAGCAGAAGGCGGCCTTGGCAGAGGCATTAGATCCGTTGCTTACCGAGCGCTAGGAAGACGCTGAATAATCCGTCATTGCGAGGAGCGGAGCGACGAAGCAATCTCCAGCACTTGGACGGCAGCCCATGGAGATTGCTTCGCTTCGCTCGCAATGACGGGGGATGGATTTGTTCCGCGTTCCCCTAGAGGAGCCGTTGCCCGCCCAGGTAAGGGACCAGCGCCTCGGGGACGGCCACCCGCCCGTCCGCCTGCTGGTAGTTCTCCAGGATCGCCACCAGGCAACGCCCCACTGCCAGCCCCGACCCGTTGAGGGTATGGACCAGCTCCGGCTTACCGGTCTCTGGGTTGCGCCAGCGCGCCTTCATGCGCCGCGCCTGGAAGTCGGTGAAGTTGGAGCACGAGGAGATCTCCCGGTACCGCTCCTGGGACGGCAGCCAGACCTCCAGGTCGTAGGTCCGTGCCGACGAGAAGCCGATGTCCCCGGCGCACAACGCCACCACCCGGTATGGCAGGCCGAGCCGGCGCAGGATCACCTCGGCGTGGCCGGTCAGCCCCTCCAGCGCCTCCCACGACTCTTCCGGACGGACCACTTGAACCAGCTCCACCTTCTCGAATTGGTGCTGGCGGATCATGCCCCGGGTGTCCTTGCCATAGTTGCCGGCCTCGGAGCGGAAGCACGGGGTGTGGCAGACAAAGCGCAGCGGCAGTTCAGCCCCGTCGACGATGCGCTCCCGGACCAGGTTGGTCACCGGGACCTCGGCGGTGGGGGTCAGATAGAACGCCGGATCGTGCTCAACCTTGAACAGGTCTTCCTCGAACTTTGGAAGCTGCCCGGTGCCCGTGAGGGCGGCGGCGTTGACCAGGTAGGGGACGTAGACCTCGGTGTAGCCGTGCTCCGCGGTGTGGATGTCGATCATGAACTGGATCAGCGCCCGGTGGAGGCGGGCGATCTGGCCGCTGAGCACCACGAAGCGGCTCCCGGCGATGCGGGCCGCCGCCTCGAAGTCCATCCCCCCCAGTTGGGCGCCGAGATCGACGTGGTCCCGCGGCTTGAAATCGAAGGTGGGGATGCCGCCCCAGTGCCGCAGTTCGGGGTTGTCCTCTTCCCCCTCCCCGTCCGGAACATCGGGATGGAGCAGGTTCGGCAGTTCGAAGTGGATGCCCTCGAGACCGGTCTGGATCTCGGCCAACCCTTCCTCCGTCATCGACAGTTCATCGCCGATACGCGCCACCTCCACCATCAACGACTCCACGTCCTCCCCCCGCCGCTTGGCGGCGCCGATGGCCTTGGAGCGAACGTTGCGCTCGTTCTGCAACTCCTGGGTCTTTGTTTGGAGGGTCCGGCGCCGCTCTTCCAGAGCGCGGTAGCGCTCGGCGTCGAAGACGAATCCCCGGCGAGCGAGGTTGGCGGAGACCTGTTGCGGGTCTTGGCGCAAGAGCTTGGGGTCAATCATGGGCGACACAC